>JACNFQ010000055.1 GCA_014384545.1 bacterium
GTGGTTGTTTTCATGTTTTTCTTCTTTGCCATGACGGTGGTCGGGATTGTGTTGGGAAAGTGGTGAGCGAATCCTCTCCTAAGCGCATGGTTTCCCAATCTTCTGGTTGCGCTTGGCACAGTTTACCTGATCGTTCAACGGGAGGATCCCTTGCTTCTTGCAAAAAGGTAGCGGGATAGATGGGGAGTTCGCCGTGATAGCGACGCCCATTGGAAACCTAGGGGATGGCTCTTTGCGGGTCAAAGAAAACCTAGAGAACTGTGAGATTCTCTTGGTGGAGTCAATCCGAGCAGCGCGACGGCTCATCTCTGCTTGGGAGATCAAAAACAGACCAAAGATGGTGAAGTGGAGCATGGGAAAGGATGGAGCCGAACCCCAAAAGGTAGCCAAGTGGGTAAGAGATGGGAGGCGTGTGGGGCTAATAACAGATGGAGGTACCCCTTGTGTGGCTGACCCAGGGTATCGATTGGTCCGAGCGGTCTTAGAGGAAGGGGGTAGGGTCGTTCCCATCCCTGGACCTTCTGCCTTGGGGGCGGCTGTCTCGGTTAGTCGTTGGCCCGTGTTGCCCCTCGCTTTTTGGGGATTCCCCCCAAAAGGACCGGGAAGAGTATTGAACTGGCTAAGACGAGCTCAATCATTCCCAGGAACTTCTGTTTTCTTCGTAGGACCTCACCGTTTGGCTCGATTCATGAGTGCACTAAAAGAGATGGAAGCGATCGATGTACAGGCAATGGGTGAAATGACGAAGCTTTATGAGAGGAGACATGATGGGAGTCCTGACGAGGTTTTGGCTCGCTTACCAGATAAGCCCAAGGGGGAGTGGACCATTCTCGTCCGCTTCCCTCAGAGTCGCGGCGGGGTGAAATAGGTTTGGGTGCCTCTTTGGCTTGACAGTCCCTATTCCTCATATAGAATATGAAGTTTGTATGGGGCAAAAGGTGCGTCAGCAGGAGGGGTGTCCGAGTGGCCAAAGGAGGCGGGCTGTAAACCCGCTGGCGCAAGCCTACGTGGGTTCGAATCCCACCCCCTCCAGTTTGGTCCCGTTCGCGGGAGTAGCTCAGATGGTAGAGCATCAGCCTTCCAAGCTGAGGGTCGCGGGTTCGAATCCCGTCTCCCGCTGGCGCCCAAGTAGCTCAGCGGTAGAGCGCGTCCTTGGTAAGGACGAGGTCGTCGGTTCAATCCCGACCTTGGGCTTGCTGAAGGGGTCATGGTTAGGAATCGGATAGGGAACAGAGACTAGGAGGTAGTCAAAATGGCAAAGGGAGATTTTGAGCGCGGGAAACCGCATATGAATATTGGGACGATTGGACATGTGGATCATGGTAAAACGACACTCACAGCTGCAATCACCAAAGTGCTTTCGGATAAAGGACTTGCAGACTTCACAGCATTTGATGACATCGACAAGGCGCCCGAAGAGAAAGAGCGTGGTGTAACGATCAATGTCGCTCACGTTGAGTACGAGACAGAGAATAGGCATTATGCCCATATCGACTGTCCGGGTCACGCTGACTACATCAAGAACATGATTACGGGTGCTGCCCAGATGGATGGTGCGATTCTCGTTGTAGCGGGTGATGATGGACCTATGCTCCAAACACGAGAGCATGTTCTCTTGGCTCGGCAGGTGAATGTTCCTGCTATTGCGGTCTTTGTGAATAAGGTTGATAAAGTTCAAAAGGCTGAAGGCGAGGACGCCGAAGAGATGTTGGAGCTCATCGAGATGGATATCCGCGAACTGCTCAACAAGTATGACTTTGATGGGGACAATGCTCCGATTATCTTTGGGAGTGCATTAGGCGCCCTAAATGGCGAAGAGGCATGGACTCCAAAGATCGATGAACTGATGGAAGCGGCTGATAGTTACTTCCCCATCCCCGAGAGGGACGAAGATAAGCCTTTCTTGATGCCTATTGAAGATATCTTCTCTATCAAGGGGCGTGGAACGGTCGTTACCGGTCGCGTTGAAAGGGGCACGTTGAATATCAACGACAAGGTTTCCCTCATCGGCTTGGATCGTGACCAAGACACCGTTGCAACGGGCATTGAGATGTTCAATAAGAACTTGGGTAACGCCATTGCGGGTGACAACGCTGGTATCTTGATTCGTGGAACGAAAAAAGAAGAAGTTCAAAGAGGGATGGTTGTTGCCGCTCCTAAATCGGTATCTCCTGCTAGGAAGTTCAAGGCGAATGTTTATATTCTGAAGAAAGAGGAAGGGGGACGCCATACACCCTTCCAAGCCAATTACCGTCCTCAGTTCTTTGTACGTACCGGTGATATCACGGGTTCGGTTGACAAGCTCTTTGTACCTGATTCTGATGGAAAGGACGAGACTAAGTTTGCGAATCCTGGCGACTATGTGGAAGCCTTGATTGAGTTGATTACTCCTGTCGCTATGGAAGAGGGTCTTCGTTTCGCGGTCCGTGAAGGTGGAAAGACAATCGGCACGGGCGTCATTACAGAGGTTCTTTAGGTCATACACTTTAGAGGCTGATGGCTAAGAAAGACGGGAGCCGAACGCACTTCTCGCTGGAGTGTACCGAATGTGAGGGGGTAAAGGTGCGCAATTATCGCACCAGTCGTAACCGTCACAATACGCCCGAGAAGATCGTTCTAAAGAAATTCTGTTCTAGATGTCGCACCCACACCGACCACAAAGAGGTCAAGGGATGATGTTCAAGAAGAAATGGTCCGAGTTCAAGGCTGAGATGGGGCGTGTTTCTTGGCCTGGAAAGGCGATGGCTATGCAAGCGACCCGAGGTGTCCTCGTTGTGTTGGTTGTCGTCGCCTCTTTCTTGGGATTGGCTGACTTTCTATTGAATCTCATGATGAAGCCACTCGTCTCATGAGTGGTCAGGAGTGGTATCTTCTTCAGACCCGTTCTCGGGCTGAAAACATCGTTGGTTTGACTCTGCTCCAGATTGAGGGTGTTCACTCAACGACACTAGATACTGAAGAAGACCCTTCTTTGTTGAAGGTGATGGTGATTGACCCCATCCCTCAGGATTTGGCTGAAGAGTTAGAGGGTGTGATTACCCGCGTAGAGATTCCCACACAACAGGTAAGAAAGGAGAAGCAGGTTGTCAAGAAGGAACTATACCCTCGGTATGTCTTTGTTCAGATGAATCATCATCCTGGGACTTCTGTTACTTTGACTCGTGCTTTATCCGGAATGCCAGGTGTTTTGGAGCTGTCTGGGGGGTGGGATACACCACAACCTCTTTCCGAAGAAGAAGCGAGTGTCTTGATGAAACAAGTAGGTGAAGCAAGTGAGGCGGAGACCATTGAGTTTGCCGCAGGAGACACTGTCCGCATACTCGAAGGTGCTTTTATTGAGAGAATCGGGAAGGTGATGGATATCAACACGTCTCGCCGGATGGTGCGTGTCAGCATCCCCATCTTTGGGAAAGAGACGCCTGTTGAGGTTGAAGTCGATAAGGTGGTTGCGGTCTAATGGCACAAAAGCGTGTTGTCGGAAAAGCGAAACTCCAAGTTAGGGGGGGGGCGGCATCACCTGCTCCTCCTGTTGGACCTGTCCTTTCTGGGTTAGGAATCAATATTATGCAGTTCGTTCAGGCCTTCAACTCCGCGACGAATGATCGTAAGGGCGAAGTGGTGCCCGTCGTTATTACGGCTTATCGTGATGCCTCATTTGATTTCATCACGCTGGAGCCCCCTGTTGCCGACTTATTGAAAGAAGCAGCTGGGGTGGAAAAGGGTTCAAGTGATCCCTTGAGATTGGTCGTTGGTACAGTCAGCCCCAAAGCTGCAAAAGCGATCGCCCTGCGAAAGATGGAAGAACTCAATACTAGGGATAGTGACGCCGCACTGAAGGTCGTGGCAGGTACGGCGCGTTCCATGGGTATCCGTATCGTTGAGGCTGGTAGCGCCGAAGAAAAAGCGATTATGGCCGAGGCCCAAGCAGTCGCTTTGGAGATGGAGCGAGAAGCCGAGGAAGCCGCTGCTGCAGCCCAATCCGCCGCTTCTGAATCTGAATCGGATGAGAGTGGTGAAGCGAGCGCTGAGGGGGAAACCCCAAAGGGTGATGGGGAGGTGGGGTCAGAATGAGTAGGTCTGCTCGCTCAATCGCTAACAGAGAAGCTGCACGGTTGGAGCCTCTTGAACTTTCAACAGCCGTAGAGACCCTCAAGGGGATGAAGGGCGCAGGCTTTGATGAATCTGTGGATCTACATGTCAACTTGAACATTGATCCCCGTCAAGCTGAAGAGCAATTGAGGGCTACTCTCTCTCTTCCGCATGGCACAGGTAGAAAGGTCCGCATCGCCGTGATTGCTGAGGGGGATGATGCAATTGCTGCAGAGAATGCCGGTGCAGACTTGGTTGGGTCGGAATCCTTAGTCAAAGAGATACAGGGTGGACGGATGGACTTTGATGTGCTCCTTGCTGCGCCTACTTTGATGCGTATTTTGGCTCCTTTGGGTCGTGTTTTGGGTCCGAGGGGATTGATGCCCAGTCCAAAGGCAGGGACCGTAACGACAGATTTGGGGCCAGCTGTTGAAGCGTTCAGCAAGGGGAAACAGTCTTTCCGGAATGATGCGGGTGGCAATATCCACTTACGTGTGGGCAAGCGATCCTTTTCAAAAGAGCAACTCGTTCAAAATGTGGAAACTGCTTTGAGTACAGTGATGGGGATGCGCCCTTCAGCTGTAAAGGGGGCCTTTATCAAGAGTGTTACCATCGCTTCTACGATGGGACCTGGGATTAGGATTGCGGGCTCATGGTAAATCCTGTCATCGTCAGGAGAAAGGAAGCTGCAGTTCATTCTGGAACAGAAGATTTCAAGTCGGCAACATTCGTAGCACTCGTCCGGGGGGGAGGGTTGGATGCTCCCTCCGAGAATGTATTCCGTCGTGATTTGAAAGCTGCGGGTAGCGAAATGAGGGTCATTCGTAATACTCTGATGCGTCGTGTTTTAGATGGATTGGACCTATCTGAGGAGGATCGCTCCAAATTGGATGAGATTCTTAAGGGTCCTATCGCTTATGTAATCGCTTTCGACAATCCTTTTCCTTCCGTAAAGGTCTTGGTTGCCGTGGCAAGAGAAAGGAGAGGAGCATTCGCTTTTTTGGGGGGGTTGCTTGACGGAGCCCTTCTTGAAAAGGGGGGGTTCAAGGATCTGGCTACTTTGTCAGATATCTCCGACCTATACAGTCGGGTGGTGTGGGCAATAGGCTCACCCGTATCGGGGTTGGTGGGGGTGTTGGAAAGCACACTCTCCTCTCTGGTTTGGACCTTAGAGGAGATTCAAGATACGAAAGGAGAGTCATGATGAGTACCGAAAAAATGATTGAGGCGATTGAGAAAATGAAAGTCGGCGAGTTGGTGGAGCTTGTAGAGGCTTTGAAAGAAAAATTCAATGTCCAAGGCGCACCTGTTGCTATGGCTGCTGCACCCGCTGCTGGTGGTGATGCTGGAGGCGATGATGATGCGCCTTCTACTGTTTCTGTGGTGTTGAAGGACGCCGGAGGTTCTAAGATCAAGGTCATCAAGGCAGTAAAAGCTGCTTTGGGTTTGGGTTTGAAAGATTCCAAGGCATTGGTTGATCAGGCACCTGTTGCCGTAAAGGAAGGGATTTCTGAAAAAGAAGCAGAAGAGTTGAAATCTGTGTTGGTTGAAGCGGGCGCAGATATCGGAATCGAATAACTTGGTTTCTGGAAGCAGACGGGGTGTTGCCTGACATCCTTGGGAGAGGAGTTCCCTCTCCCCAATCCACTTTTCGAGGCTTCTGCTTGGGTTCGTTGAATAGGTGTGGAATCAAACTCTTAGGGGATTTCTTTTATAAAGATGACTGAACTAAAAAACTTTGCTGTTCAACAAGATGCATCTGATGCATTGGAGTTGGCTTTGATCCGCCACCAGAAGGAGAGTTTCAGTAGATTTAGGTCCGAAGGAATCCAGAGTGTTCTTGAGGAGGTCTTTCCTGCAGATTTTGAGGATTCTGGAATCCGTCTTTCCTTGCCCAGTTTTGGACCCAAGTTCTTCCTAGAGCCTTCCCCAGATACAGTTGAAGAGTGTCGGATGATGGGAAAGACTTGGTCTGAATCGTTATCTATTCCTGTGGAGCTTTTCCGTGAAGAGACGGGTGAATTCAAGAGTCAAGTCTTGCGGATTGGGAATATTCCTCGTATGACAAGGAATGGGACATTTGTGGTCAATGGGGTTGAAAAGGTCTGTGTGTTTCAGTTGATTCGTAGCCCCGGTGTTTTCTTTGCAAAGCCCAAGCCCAATAAGTTGCCTACGGTTCGGTTATCTCCAGGAAAAGGGAACTGGTTGGAGTTTAGCATAGATGCAAAGGATAAGGTCTTTGTCCGTTTGGGTCGCACACGCAAGTTCCCATTGGGTGTTTTTCTTCGAGCGATTGGTGTAGATTTCATTTCGGCACGAAAGAAAAAGGATTTGGGTAGGCTAACATTTTCTCCACAACTTGGCAACCCTATGGACAAGCACCAGCGCATTCTCGTCCAAGCGAATTGGGCACCTAAGATGGACTTGGTATCTGAGGTCTTATATGAGAGATTGCCCGAACCAGGCAAGAAAGTGATCGATGATTGCGAGGGCACTTCGGTCAATGATGATGGATTTATCGTCCTCAAAAAGCGAAAGGTAATAAGTGAGCAAGTCTTGAAGATTCTTGAATCCATGGATCGGGAAGGGAACGCTTTCTGTGTCATTCCTGTTCCTGACCTCAAGGACAGATATTTGGTGCGTCAAGGGAAGAGATTAGACCCCGTCTTTGCGAAAGTCTTTGGAGAGGATATCCCACCCTCTCTGCGGTCCAGAGAGCAATGTGTGTTGGAGATTTACCTGAACTTTCGACCCAACGACCAATTGCCGACCCCAGAAACAGCTCTTGATTTTATCTGGAGACGGTTCTTTGAGGGGGACTACTATGATCTTACCGAGGTAGGACGGTTCCAAATCAATAAGAAGTTTGGACCCAACCACCCCATTCCTTCCTCTCAGCGATCCCTGACGGTCCTTGACCTATTCTGTGCGTTGGGATTACTCTTTGATTCAATGGAGCAAGACCTAGAAGAAGACGACATTGACCACTTGGGTATTCGCCGCGTTCGTGGTGCAGGTGAGATGTTGGTGGAGGAGTTGAAGAAGGGGATGAAGGGAATGCTCAAGATGGCGAGGGAGAAATCTCGGACTCAAGACAGGGATGCCCAAACGCCCCAAAGCCTGATCGTCCCCAAACTCGTTCTTCGCCCTGTGGACAGGTTTTTCCGCACCGGAGAACTCGTTCAGTTCTTGGATCAGACGAACCCCTTTGCCGAACTCGTGCACAAGAGGAAACTCTCGGCGATGGGGCCTGGAGGATTGTCCCGTCGTCGCTCTGGTTTTGAGGTGCGCGATGTGCATAAGACACACTATGGACGAATCTGCCCCATTGAGACGCCAGAAGGAGCGAATGTGGGGTTGATTACGAGCCTAGCTGTTTGGGCGATCATCGACGAGATGGGTTTTGTGAAGACGCCTTACCTCAAGGTCAAGAATGGAAAGGTTTTTGGTAAGAATCCCCATTATTTCAGTGCCCTAGATGAAGAGGACCATTTCGTAGCTCACGCTTCTGTGCACAGGGAGAATGGGAGAATTATTGGTGCATCGTCTAAGGTAGAAGCCTCTGCTGAGGATATTAGGGTGAGTGCTCGACACCGCAGGGAACCTAGATGGGTCCCCCTTGATGAAGTGGACTTGGTTGATTATTCTGCGGGGCAGATGGTCGGGATTTCGGCGTCCTTGATTCCCTTCTTGGAGCATAATGATGCAACCCGTGCATTGATGGGAGCGAACATGTTGCGACAAGCCGCACCTATTCTCTCGCCTGAACCTCCTCAAGTAGCTACAGGCATGGAGAGATATGCTGCTGAAGAGAGTGGTTATGTTGCTAAAGCTCTGGGGCCGGGGGTGGTCATGAGTGTGGGTGCCACGCAAGTGGATGGAGTGCCTGCAGTGGTCGTTCGGTACGACACCCCTAGGCGACCTATTGGTGAGGCTAAAGGGATTAAGGTCAAGATTCATTCCTACCCCTTGTACAGATATCACCGAAGCAATCAAAGCACCTTGATTGACCAAGCCCCAAGGGTTTTTGCTGGGGACAGAATCAAGAAAGGGCAGGTTTTGACGGATGGGCCGGGTATTAGAGATGGTGAGTTGGCATTGGGGCAGAACTTTACTGTGGCGATGATGAGCCTAGACGGGTATAACTATGAGGACTCGATTGTGGTTAGCGAAAGGGTGCGGAAAGCGAGCTTATTGGATAGCGTCCACATAGAGAAGTTTGAAGCCGTTGCTCGAAGAACCCGTTTGGGAGAGGAGATCATTACGCCGGATATTCCTAACGAAGATGGACTCTTGTTGGGGAATCTGACCGAAGAAGGAGTCATTCGGGTGGGAACAGAGGTTAAATCCCGAGATATCCTTGTAGGGAAGTTGACCCCTAAGCCCGAGAAAGAACGGTCCCCAGAGGAGAGATTGGTGTGGAAAATCATCAATCAGAAGGGTTCTGACATGCGAAATACTTCCCTTCGAATGCCTCATGGCGAAGGGGGGACAGTGATTCGAGTGGTGGAACTCTCCAAGGAAGATGGCGGTGCCGAATTGCGCCCCGGAGTGTTGAAGAAGGTAGAAGTTTACGTGGCTATCAAACGGCGTTTAACGGTAGGAGATAAGTTGGCAGGGCGCCATGGCAACAAGGGTGTGGTTAGTATTATCCTTCCCGAAGAGGATATGCCCTTTTTGGAGGATGGAACACCAGTAGATATCATCTTGAATCCCTTGGGTGTGCCTTCTCGTATGAATATCGGTCAGTTGTTAGAGCTCCATTTGGGATGGGCAGGCAAGAAGGCAAAGAAGGGGGGGTGGCGTGCAAAGGTGCCTGTATTCAATGGACCCACGATAGATACGATCCAGGGACTCCTAGTGGATTCTGGAGAGAATCCCGATGGTAAGAGCGTCCTTTTTGATGGAAAGACGGGTAGAAAGTTGGACAGCCGGGTTGTGGTGGGTGTCATGAATATCATGAAACTAAACCACTTAGCAGAAGGGAAGATTCATGCAAGGAATATTGGACCTTACTCGTTGATAACCCAGCAACCATTAGGCGGAAAGGCGCGTAGTGGAGGACAGCGCTTTGGAGAAATGGAAGTTTGGGCGCTAGAAGCGTATGGTGCAAGCCGGACACTCCAAGAAATGCTTACGATTAAGAGTGATGACATTGAGGGCAGGAACAACGCCTACAAACGAATGATCAATGGTGAACCGATTCCCTTGAGCCTAAAACCTGAAAGCATCAACAACCTTGACAAGGAGATTAGAGGTTTGGGATTTGATTTGGAGTTCCTGACACTGAGGGATGTAGATATCATTGATGAGGAGAATCCGGAGGGTGAGGGGGCGGAAGGCGATGAGAAAGAAGAGAACAATATACCCACACCCGAAGGTTTTCCCAGTGAGGGTGCCATGACGGAAAAGGAAAAAGTGGGGGAGAGCCCTCCTACTGAGGTGCCTGTGAAGGTAGCTCCAAGTGCGGATGCGATAGCCGAAATGGAGAAGGTGGAAGGGGAAGATGCTCCCAGTGATCCCCCTACGAAAGAACCCCCAAGCAAGGGGAAGATGACAGAAGGAAAAAAGGAGAATAACGATGCGTAATCGGGCTATCAATGCGGTACGAATCGGCATAGCCGATCCCAAGAAAGTGTCGTCGTGGGGGCAGGAAGTCACTCGCCCAGAGACGATCAACTACAGGACAGGATTGCCAGAACCTGATGGGTTGTTCTGCGAGAAGATCTTTGGTCCCACGAAGAACTTTGAGTGTTATTGTGGGCGGTACAAGAATGTGCGTCGAGAGGGATTGGTTTGTGAAGTTTGTGGCGTCAAGGTAACCCATTCCCGCATTCGACGCCGAGAAATGGGCATCATCAAGTTGTCTGCCCCTGTGATTCATCCGTGGTTCCTCCATCTACAGCCATACTTGCTCCAAACGATTCTTGGTTTGACTAAGAGGGCAACGAAGCAGATTGTCTACTACATGCGTTATATGGTCGTTTCAATGGATCGCACGAAAAAGGAGCGGTTGTTGACACGGAAGGAGGGCTCTGAAGAGCCCATTTGGGATTTGACTCAAACAGATCCTGTCGTTGGGGAAGAGAAAACACCCGATGAGCGATTCGAGCAAGTAACAGAGCGTCTAGAGGCCTACGAAGGGCAGTTGAAAGAGTGGGCAGAGTCGGAAATCTTACTCGAGAGATCTAGGTTCAAGAGACCTGACTATCTGAAAAGTATTACACCGATTGATCTTTTCCATTCCTACCTCCAAAAGACCACCTTTATTGATGATGTCATAGACAGCGAAACGGGTGAGGTTTTGTTGAGGGCAGGGGAACCGATCAGTAGGCGCCGACTTGAGTGGGCTACTATGACCGGTGCTGATTTGAAGATGGAGAAGATTCGGGTGGGCAAGTCTCCTCGCACTTTGGTCAAAGCTTTTTCTCAGAGGCTAAAACAAGAAGAGATTGCAGAAGACGTGGTTGCTGGTGATGGTCATGTCATGGCGACCAAGGGAACGATTCTTGATGAGATCTTCTGGGATGTTCTCCTTATCAACCCGACGATTGTGGTGGCATCAAAGAAACAGAGGGACATCTTTGAAGAGCATCGAAACAGGAAGCTCCGGGAAATGGAGCAGATTGTGAATGGTCTAGATGTCTTTTATCTAATGGAAGAGTATAGGCCTGCTGAGGGTGGAGATACAAAGTCCCTCTTTATGCTCACAGGACCTAAGAGGCGGAACCTTGAGAAGATTAGTAAGATCATTACGCACCGAGGGAACATTCCTTGTGACGAAGTATTCCAAATCGGTTCTGGTGGTTCTGGATTGACAGAGGTTCTCTCCAGGTATCAGATTCAAGAAGTGGTCAAGGTGTTGGATGAGTCTTTGAAGGGAATGCCAAAAACCCGAGCGAAAAAGGTCGTGAAGCGTTTGACGATCCTGAAGCAGTTCCTGCGTAGCGAACGATTCGTTCCACCACCGGGGTTTGGTTTGACTGAAGGGTATCGGCCCAAGGCCAATCGCCTTGAGTGGATGGTTCTAAAGACGATACCCGTGATCCCACCAGATTTACGTCCCATTGTGAGTTTGGAGGGAGGGCGTCAAGCGACAAGTGATATCAACGAGTTGTATCACCGGGTCGTTACTAGGAATGCGCGGTTGAGGAATATGCAGAAGATTCGGGCTCCCGAGGTGATTGTTAACAACGAAAAACGTCTCTTGCAGCAGTCTGTAGATGCCCTTATTGACAACGCTCGTAGAGATAAGCCGGATTTGGACCCCAACGGGCGCCCTTTCGAAAGCCTAACCGATACTCTCCGGGGCAAGAAAGGGAGATTCCGTCAGAACCTATTGGGAAAGCGGGTTGACTATTCGGCTCGTGCTGTGATTGTGGCGGGTCCTCGGCTAAAACTATGGCAATGCGGACTACCTAAGACGATTGCTTTAGAGTTGTATAAACCCAAGTTGATTCATCTACTTGAAAGTGAGGGATTGGTTGAGAACGGGCCTCTTGAAGCTCGGGATCTGTTAGATGATCTAAGGAAAAGAGACCCCTCCACAAGGAGAATGGTTTGGGATTTGCTTTCAAGGTTGGTCTCATCAACGGTGATTCTCTTGAATAGGGCTCCTACGCTACATAGGTTGGGGATCCAGGCGTTCCAGCCTATTCTTACCGATGAATCCTCTATCCGATTGCACCCTTTGGTTTGTGGTCCATTCAATGCGGACTTTGATGGAGACCAAATGGCTGTCCATCTCCCTCTCTCTGATGGGGCACAAGCGGAAGCTAGATTGTTGATGCTTTCATCAAACAACCTAATCGTTCCGGGTACGGGAGACCCCTCTCATATGCCCAGCCAAGATATCGTCTTGGGGATTGCTCATCTCACTTCAACGCCCAAGAAGAAAGAGATTACGGTTCAAGAGTTTAGGTCTCCCGCCAAACTTGAAAAGAAGTTTGCGGGATATCTCTTTGCAGATGACATCTATAAGGATGAGAAAGATCCTTCCAGCTTGGTGGTTAAGAAATGGGAGTTTGTTGATAGGACAGCATTGAAAGCACTCAAGAAGGCGTTCCCTAAGGGAGGTCATTTTGCACTTGCGCCCATTCGTTCTTCCTTCGTATCTCCTGCTCAGGTGGGCGTAGCGTTTGCCTCATTACAGCCGGTCTTGGCTGATGGAGAGAAGCGCCCCCTTAGTGCTCATGATGTGGTGGGTGTGATGATGAAAAGTGCGGGTGACCAGTCCAGTCAATCTAAGAGAATGCGATACACCACAGTTGGGAGGATTCTCCTCAACAGCGAACTCCCTGATTGGTACCCCTTTGTGGATCGTAAGATTCATATCAAGGGTGTCAAAGAGATCTATCAAACTGTCCTAAGGAAAGGAACGCAGAAGGAGGCTGTTGCGCTCATTGATGGATTGAAAGATCTAGGGTTCCGTCATTGCACCTTGGCTGGAATCTCACTTTCAGTAGATGATATTACGATTCCTAAGCGAAAGAACCGCATCGTTGAATTGGCCGAGCAGGTTGAAGACATGATTGACGAAGCGTTTGAGAAGGGCAAGATTAATGCCAGTTTGGCTGGGATGTTGAACCAGAGGCTGGGAACGGACATTCGGTACGAATCCGTCGACCCTGTCACAAGGGGATTTGTGGAAGTCAAGCCTAATGAACTGGGGCGCCCAAAGGACAAGGCAAAGAACAACCTACCTAAGGAGTGGTCCGACGGAAAATGTCCTCTTACGGGCAAGAAACTTAAGGCAAAGCGATTCTCTAGAGAAGAGTACGAGAAATCGATTGAAGCGCTTTGGAGCCGTGCGACTGACAGAATTACCGAGAGGTTGATGGCTGAAGCGCCGGAAGGGAACACGCTCATGATGATGATTCGCTCTGGTGCCAGAGGGAAGATCGACCAAGTTCGCCAATTGGCGGGTATGCGTGGTTTGATGGCAGACCCTTCAGGACGATTGATTTTGGTTCCCATCAAGAGCAACTTTAAGGAAGGTCTTTCTGCTCATGAGTATTTCTCATCAACCCATGGTGCCAGAAAGGGACAGACTGATACAGCGTTGCGTACAAGCCGTTCGGGGTATCTCACACGGCGATTGGTAGATATGGCGCATGGTGTCTATATTGCTCAGAAAGATTGTGGCACATTGCGTTACATTACCAAACGCCCCCATATTGGGGAA
This sequence comes from bacterium, assembly GCA_014384545.1. GTDB lineage: Bacteria > UBP7 > UBA6624 > UBA6624 > UBA6624 > NIOZ-UU106. The sequence goes on from JACNFQ010000055.1 coordinate 13,274, forward strand.
GATGAACTGGAGTGGGACACTTTTGCTCGCCGTATTGAAGGGCGGGTTCTGGCTGGAGCCATCGTCAATGAGAGAAATGAGGTTGTTGTAGAGGACAATACTCTCTTGGACAAGGCGCGTGCTCAACTTGTTGTTGCAACCGTCAAGAGAGCGTGGAAGGGTGGAGTTGCTAGGGGGCTGGATCCTCGAGAGGCGACGAGAAGGGGGTTGGATGGTGTCCTGTTGCGTAGCCCGATTACTTGTGGTGCTTCTTCGGGCATCTGTGCCACTTGTTATGGGGAAAGCCGTTCCACGGGGGGCGGTGTCACCATGGGAGACCCAGTGGGGGTCATTGCTGCTCAGTCCATCGGTGAACCGGGCACACAGTTGACGATGCGGACTTTCCATACTGGTGGTGTCGCTGGAGCTGATGTTTCAGACATTACAAAAGGTTTGCCTTTGGCTGAGATTTTCTTTGAAGTTTATGCCAGCCGTTTCAAGACTGGTCCAGATAAAGAAGGAGCGATCCTCTCACCTTTTTCAGGCTCCATTCAGTCAATCAAGTCTTTGGACAAGGAAGGCTCCAAATGGATCTACGAGATTGCCATCAAGACCAAAGGGAAGAGAAAGGCAGAAGTGATTCGAGTTCCTTGGGGACGGGCATTGTTGGTCAAAGTAGGGGATTCGATCCGACAAGGGGATAACTTATCCGACGGATTTAGAGATCCGCTCTTGCTCATGGCAACGCAGGGACCAGATATTGTTCAGGCTTATATTCTTGACACCATCCAGAATGTTTATCGGAGTCAAGGAGTGGAAATCTTCGATGTTCACTTCGAGGTCATTCTTAGGGAGATGTTGCGGTATGTCTCTATTCTTGGAGGGGGTGACAGCACGTTCATGCAGGGACAGATTATCCCCATCAATGAAGTGGAAAAGGAGAATGTTGTCCTCGCGGAACAGAGTCTAAAACCTATTCGTTGGAAACAGTTGGTAGTGGGGCTAAAGAAGGGGGCGAGTATTGCTCCATCTTTCCTCTCGGCTGCCAGTTTCCAACAGACTGCAAAGGCGTTGCTTCACGCGGCGATTGAAGGGCGTGTGGACCACCTAAACGGGTTGAAAGAAAATGTGATTGTGGGTGAGCGGATTCCTGTAGGTACAGGACATCGAGCCTTGATGGAGTTGGGGTACGAAGAGGAATAACCCTCTCCCTGTTGAAAGGGTTGATCTGATTTAGCGATAGAGGAGATCTAGGAAAGGGGTAGGGGCCAGTACTTAACCGTCGCAACGGCTGTCAAGATACCTGCCAAAATGCCCATAGTCACTTCCAAGGGGGTATGTCCAAGAACCTCTTGGAGTTGACGGACATCCTTGATGATATCTTTTCCTGGTTTTCGGGCTGATAAATCCTGCCAAAGTGTATTGATATGTTTGGCGTGGTCTCCAGCTGCCCTGCGTAACCCAAGGGCATCAAATACGACCAGGACAGTCCATGCAACAGAGAGGCCAAAAAGGGGGCTATCAAACCCGTTCATCATCCCTATTGCCCATGTCGCCCCGGATGCGAATGCTGAGTGGCTACTGGGCATTCCTCCGTAGGCAAGCGTACGGGAAACTTCGGCCTTACTCCACTTCCCCGTGACGACCTTTAGGAGTGTCGCTACCAGCGCTGATAAGAGGGCAGCAATAAGGACCTTATTCGCAAAAAGACCGATGAAGAAATCTCTCATTTCTTTAGGAGGAGAATCATACATAACATTGGGAGAGCAAGAACCTCCCAACTGGGTTGAAGTACGGGGGTCATTGCGGAGGACCAAATGGGAATGACTTTCTGGAGAAAAAGGGTCAGGGGACCATTGAGCAATGCGACCTGAAAGAGGGCAGCTGGCAACAGAGCAGCTATCACGGCTAGCCTACGCTTCTGTCCTAAGACGAGAGTAAGGGTCAATAGCCCCCAAAGCGAACGATAGACCAAGTGCCAAGTCCAACCGTGAATGGCAACACCTGTCGCCAAAATGAGGGCGCCTCCAATGATGCCCGTCGCACCCAGAATGGCGACTCCTGCCAAGAGAGATGAAAGGAGGGAGGAGCGTTCGTCCATTCCATTACCTTGAAGATAGAGGAGGAGGCGCTGGGAGGGAACATGGTCCACGAAGGCAAACCAAATAAAGAGCAATCCCAAATCAAAGAGGATGTGTGGAACAGGGGTGGGACCAAGAGCGGGTACGATCATCGGTAAAAGGAGGGCTAGGAGCCACCAGAGAGGGATTCGAATCCCTTCGGTTTGGAGTGAGAAAAGCCACTGTGCTCCTGCTTGTATGGGTCGGAGTCTCACTCTTGAACCTCCTTGTAGGGGGTGGGAGGAGATAGTCCTAGGCTCTTCGTAATCGCATGGGCAGAGGAGGACGTTGTAACGACTTCCCACCCCCCCTCTATGGGGGTAGAGGACCATACCTTTGTAGAACCCAAAAGAGATTGTGGGGGGCCCGGAAGAGTGACCAAGACTAAATCTGATGGGAGAGGATCGGTGCGAGGAGGGGAGAGGGGCCACCAATCTCCAGCGGGGGAAAGTGGGAGAGTAGATAGGGTGGTATGAGGAAGGTGTTCGCTAGAAAGAAAGAGGACACCTCCCTTCCAATAATCCTCTTTGATCCACCGTTCCATTTCGATTGATTCGGCGCCCAGAGGTAGGACAACGACGACGGATTCGGCACCCATGTGCCAAGCGAGAGCGATCCCCACATCTAGGTGTTCTTGGGCATTGAGGAATTGAACGCGTTTCTTGGGAGATGGTAGAGACCATGGAGGAGGGTCTTCTCTCCCTTGGGGATGCCAGCCCGTCACATCGGTTCGTAGGGTATGCCACCGAGCCGAAGAAGGGTGGGGGAGCCTATCCAAGACGAGAGCCGAGGGCTGGGGTCTAATCGATTGAGCCAATCGTTGGGCGAGAAGATCTAGAGGGCGGTGGGGAGCGAAAACTACGAAGGCAGAATCCTCTATTGACCACAGATCCTTAGGGTTAGAACCGGAGATGGGTAGGCGTTTGGGGAGATCCATGGACAGTTTGTCATTCTACGAAGAGGACACTCATAGAAGGGCAACGACTCTCTAGAATCCACATATGTCGTTAATAGACTGGAATCGCCAATGTGAACCCGAACTCACGAGCGAGTCAGACTGGATGAATCGACGATCGTTTATTCGCTGTGCAGGGTTATTCGGAACGGCGATTCTCCTTGGGGGATGCTTTCCCGAAGTGAAAGAGTTAGAAGAGATCGATTTTGATTTAGAGCGGGCTCAGAGTGCGGGGCTTCCTGGTCCCGACCAGCTTACACCTCTTAGGAAAGTGACTGCGTACAATAACTTCTACGAGTTTGGGACGGGAAAGGAAGATCCAGCCTCGTTTGCCCATTCTCTGGTTACAGAGCCTTGGACCGTGAGTGTCGAGGGGCACTGCGAAAACCCAGGCGTTTTGGACTTGGACCAGTTGTTAGAGGCACAAACGGTTGAGGAGCGTATCTATCGGATGAGGTGTGTAGAGGGGTGGAGCATGGTGATTCCGTGGCAGGGAGTTTCGCTAGGAAAGGTCCTAGAGAGATTCAAGCCCCTTCCTCAAGCTGCTTTTGTGGCGTTTGAGACCCTATTTGATCCAGAGATGATGGTTGGGCAACGATACCCTCATCTACCTTGGCCCTATCTTGAAGGTTTGCGCATGGATGAAGCGATGCATCCCTTGACATTGTTGGCTACGGGGTTGTATGGAAAGGACTTGCCCAATCAGAATGGAGCACCCTTGAGATTGGTCGTTCCTTGGAAATATGGGTTCAAGGGGATAAAGAGCATTGTGGCGATTCGATTTGTAGAGAAAATGCCTCCCGCCACTTGGGCGAACTATGTGCCCAGTGAATATGGGTTTTTTGCGAACGTAAATCCCGAAGTTTCACATCCTAGGTGGAGCCAAAGGATGGAGCGGCGCTTGGGCGAAATCAAACGGCGCAGAACCCTCCCCTTCAATGGATATGGAGAAGAAGTATCCTCACTATACACGGGGATGGACCTCAAAAAGTGGTTCTAGTCTGAAGGAACGGGTTCAAAGGTGGGGCTGGGTCGTAGTCCAATCCCCTGGAGTCGTTCTAGGATTCCTTTGGTGGAAGGATCGCTTGGGAGCCAATCCAGTAGAAGCCCTCCATCACGGATTAGGCAGATGGACGCTTTACTTCCTCTTGGCAACTCTCTTGGTTTCTCCGTTGGTAAGGTGGACCAGATGGGGATTCCTGATGCCTGCTCGTCGTACTTTGGGATTGGGTGCTTTTCAGTATGGGGTTCTCCATTTTGGACTCTGGGCATCGCTAGATTTCGATTGGGAATGGGCTGAAATCATGAGAGAGATACTGGAAAGGAGATATATCGGATGGGGGGTTGCAGCCCTATTGGGGATGGTTCCTTTGGCATGGACATCGCCATCTAGAGCAGTGAAATTGATGGGGGGGAAGAGGTGGCGAACCCTCCATCAGTTGGTCTATTTCTCCGCAGGGGCTGGATCGATTCATTTCTTTCTCAAGACATTCCCAAAAGAGGGATGGGGTGCTTCTGCTCCTTACCTAATGGTCTTCTTTTTCCTCTTGAGTCTGCGTGCGTTTAGGATTCGTCCCAAACCACTTCGACCTCGGGCATGAATAGACCTACTCCCTGAAAGCGATAGGTGCTGAAAGGGGCGTCTAGGGGTAGAATCGTTAGTCCCGTGCCCAGTTCGGCGCATCAAGACAGCAGAGAGGGAGTTCCGCCCTCTGGTGGTTCCCCCGTTCCCAAATCATCTTCTCTTCATCGTATCAAGGCTGTCGTTACAGATGTGGATGGCACTTTGACCGATGGTTTGCTACAGTTTGACAGCAAAGGGAATGTCTCTAAATCGTTCCATGCCCGAGACGGGTATGGGGGTGCACTCCTCATCGCCCAAGGGATTTCTATCGCTATCTTGACTGGGAGGGATGACCCTGCAACGCTTTCAAGGGTGCGGGCGCTGGGTTGGGGTGTCGTTGGAGTGGGCGAAGAGGACAAGGTTTCGGCACTTGCTTCTTATTGCCAAGAAAAAGGACTCTTGGCCGAAGAGGTTCTCTACTTGGGTGATGATGTGAACGATTGCGAGGCGATGGCGTGGGCGGGAATTGGCTGTGCGGTAGGAAATGCTCATCCCCTAGCGAAAGAAACCGCGGATTGGGTTCTAGAAGCAGAGGGAGGAAAGGGAGCGTTTCGAGAGATGGCAGACGCTTTGCTTCAATGACACCCCACTTCTTTTGGGTATCGCTCCTCCTCCTTCTTGGTGGAGGAGAAACGACTGATGAGAACAAGCCCGCTCTTGCTAAGGAGAGCCGGTTGGTACTGTCGAATGCTCAAGGGGAGCCTCTCTTGGAGCTCTTCGTGGATGAGATGTCTGGAAATGCAGAGAATGGTATTGAGATGGTGGGTGTGCAGGGTGTGATTTCTTTAGAGGAAAGCGTTACATTCTCTTCGGGGGGTGGTGGATGGGATCCTTCCACACAGATTGTCCGATTGGATCGTGTAGAGATGATAGGGGAATCAGGATGGAAACTCGTAGCCGAAGAAGTTTGGTATGTCCTCCTAGATGGCGATATCTCAACCGAGGGTAGCTTCTCTTTTCAGTATCAGAGGATGCTTCTAACAGGGAAAGGGCTTAGGGTGGACCTAGAGACCCTTTCGGGACGGGTGGAGGAGAGAGCGGTGTTAGAGAGCATACGACCACCTAGCCCCTAATGAAGATTCTGATTATAGGTTCGGGACCGATTGTGATTGGGCAAGCTGCAGAATTTGATTATTCAGGTTCGCAAGCGCTTGTCGCTCTAAAAGAAGAGGGGCATGAGGTCGTTCTCGTCAACAACAATCCTGCCACTATCATGACGGACCTAGGGTTTGCCGATCGCACCTATCTTGAGCCATTGGCTGTGGATGTGGTGGAGGAGATTATCAGGGTAGAACGTCCCGATGGGCTGTTGGCGACATTGGGCGGGCAGACGGGATTGAATATAGCTGTGGCATTGGGAGAGCGTGGGGTTTACGAAAAATATAAGGTAGAACTCCTTGGAACACCTCTTGCGTCGATTCGGCAAGCAGAGGACAGAGGGGCGTTCAAAGCCCTCCTGAAGGAGATGGGAGAACCCGTTCTGGAAAGCGACTTGGTGCGCACGGTGGAGGAAGCTAGGAGATGTGCTCAAGAGATCGGTTTTCCCCTTGTCATCCGCCCCGCTTACACTTTAGGCGGGTCGGGAGGGGGTTTTGCAGAGAACGCCTCCCAGTTGGAAGAGAGGGTCGCTTTAGGGCTAGAGCGAAGCCCCGTGACAGAGGTCCTACTTGAGAAAAGCATCGTGGGGTGGAGGGAACTGGAGTATGAGGTGATGCGCGATCGTGCGGGGAATGCGGTCACAATCTGTAATATGGAGAACCTAGACCCCATGGGGGTTCATACGGGTGATTCTGTCGTCGTTGCCCCTAGCCAAACCCTTACAGATAGGGAATACCAGACATTACGGACAGCGAGCCTTCGTATTATCGGTGCACTCGGTATTGAGGGCGGATGCAATATTCAGTTTGCTCTGGATTACTCCGGGGATTACCGCGTGATTGAGGTCAACCCTCGGGTCAGTCGTTCTTCTGCTTTAGCATCAAAAGCGACGGGGTATCCCATCGCTAGAGTGGCGGCATTGATTGCACTGGGCAAGACCCTACCTGAGATTGAGAACAGGGTTACAGGTACTACCAGTGCTTGTTTTGAACCGACACTGGATTACATCGTAACGAAGATCCCTAGGTGGCCTTTTGATAAGTTCCCCACAGCAGACAGACGATTGGGCGTCCAGATGAAGGCGACGGGAGAAGTGATGGCGATTGGACGGACCCTAAAGGAATCATTGGCAAAGGCGTTGCGCTCGTTGGAGTTGCCAGGAAACTCATTATTCCCCTTAGCAGAAAAGAGAGATGAGGAGTTAGAAGTCTTGATGGAAAAGGCAACCGACCAGCGGTTGTTTGGGGTGTTGGAGGGGCTAGAAAGAGGGTGGGGGGTAGAGAGAGTTTCAACCCTGTCAGGTTGGGATCCTTTCTTTGTGGGCGAGTGGTTGGGGATGGTTGATGAGATGGGGGCAGGGAGATTGGGTTCAAAAGACCAACAGAAAGAAGTATCTACCCGAAGGGGACTCTCTCTTCCCAAGAAGATTGAGAACAGAGGTGTCTTTAGGATGGTTGATACATGTGCGAGCGAGTTTGAGAGCAGGACAGCGTATCTTTATGGGACCGAGGAAACCGAGGAGGATGAAAGTGAACTCTCTGGACAGGCGCCTGTGGTGGTGGTGGGGGGGGGACCGATTCGCATCGGGCAAGGAATTGAGTTTGATTGTTGTTGTGTTCACGCATTGACAGCACTGCGCGAGAAGGGCATCCCTGCAGTGATGGTGAACAACAATCCTGAAACGGTCAGTACCGACTTTGATATGTCCGACCAGCTCTTCTTTGAGCCCCTCACATCAGAGGATGTCCTCCGTGTCGTGAGGCGAACTAAGGCAAGGGGTGTGATTCTCCAGTTTGGGGGACAGACATCACTCAATTTGGCGAATGACCTTACACGGGTAGGAGTTGAGATTTTGGGGACGCCTTTGGAGGGGATTGAGGCGGCAGAGGACCGAGGAAAGATAGATGCGATTTTGGGGCGATTGGGCATCGCACGACCTAGAGGGCACGCACTGACTCATCCTGATGAGCTGGATGAACTCTTGGGTGCGTTGAGGCTTCCTGTCTTGGTTAGACCCTCCTTTGTATTGGGAGGAAGGGCGATGCGGATTGCCCATTCAAAGGAGGACTTGAGGGCATTTGTCCAGTTGGCTTATGAGCAGGTGGATGGGGAACACCCTATTTTGGTGGATGAGTATGTCCGTGGGAAGGAGATTGAGGTTGATTTGGTTTGTGATGGAGAATCGGTCCATATTCCGGGGGTGATGGAGCATATCGAGCGTGCGGGTGTTCATTCGGGAGACTCAATGGCTGTCTTCCCTTCCTACTCCCTGTCAGATAAGGAGATTGAATCTGTTGTTGATGTCGCTACACGGATTGCGTTTGCTTTAGATACTTTGGGAATGTTGAATATTCAGTTTATCTTGTCCGAGGGGAAACTCTATGTATTGGAGGTAAATCCTCGGGCAAGCCGAACGGTCCCTTTCCTCGCCAAAGCAACAGGTATCTCAATGGCGAAGGTAGCAACCCGAGTTATGACGGGAGGTAGTTTGATAGAGGAGGGGATTCCTTTGGGGTTGGCTCCCGCGCCACCCATGATTGCCCTCAAGGCACCTGTCTTCTCCTTTGCCAAGTTGGCGGGGGTCAGAGTGGATTTGGGTCCCGAGATGAAATCAACAGGGGAGATAATGAGCTTTGGGGAGGGTCTAGCAGAGGTTTTCTCAAAGACATGGGTTTCGTTGGGCATGGACGATATCAAACCCGAAAAGGGTGCTGTTCTACTGACTGTGAATGATGACGATAAAGCGTATACCGTCGACTTGGCAAAGCGTTTTTATGCCTTGGGGTATGCTTTGTGTGCAACGAGTGGAACAGCTAAGGCGATTCAAGCAGAGGGGGTAGTCGTTGAAGAAGTAGCCAAGATTGGTGCCCAACGCAACCTACTGAACGATATCCAAGAGGGGAGCATTGCACTCGTAGTCAACTCTGTTTCTGGGTCAGGGGCAACCCAAACAGATGGTAGGCGTATTCGTCAGGCTTGTGTGGAGATTGGGGTAGGGCTATTTACGAATGTGGAGGCAGCAGAGGCTTTTGTAGAGACGATGGAAAGGTGGGAAAAAGGAGAAGGGGCAGGCCCGGTGCGAGCATTGCAGGATATTCTGGCGTCGTAATGGAGATGGGAAATTTGGTGGTCACGGGGGTAGAGCCACTGTCCAGAGATGCCATCATTCTCCAAACTCATGCCCCTTGGCTTGGTGGTGCAAAACCCGGCCAGTTTGGGATGCTGGGTGGAATACCGGGTGTCTTATTGGCTCGACCGATGTCGATTATGGAACTTCGTCCCGAAGGAAATGTGGCGTGGCAGGTTAGGGGCGTTGGTAAGGGGACAAGGACATTGCTAGATCTAGACTTGGGGACAGAACTCCATGGGTGGGGTCCTTTGGGCAATAGTTTTCAACTTGGGTGCACCCATCCCGTATTGGTAGGTGGTGGTGTGGGAATGGCACCTCTCCACTTCCTCTACCAAGAGCACTATAGGGGGAAGGGTGTCACGCTGATTGAAGGGAATAAGGATCGTGGGGGACCTTTCTTGGAGGCGTGGTTGGATGTGGATGAAGCTGATCGTTATCTCTCCACCACCGAAGATGGGTCTAAAGGAATGAAGGGGCTTGTAACTGTTCCTTTGGAGGCGCTCCTAGAGGTTGGCCAATGTGATGCCGTTTTTGCTTGTGGGCCAGACCCCATGCTAAAAGCGGTTGAATCGTTGGCACTTAAGTATGGTGTGTCTTGCCAAGTAGCGTTAGAAGCCCGTATGGCGTGTGGGGTAGGGGGGTGCAGAGGGTGTTGGGACCCTCGGCATAAAATGATGGTCTGTTGTGACGGCCCCGTTCTAGAGATTCAGGTTTAGGGAGGATTATTTACTATGCGTGAGATTACCATTCGTTCCATCGTATTGGGCATACTCGTCACTGCGGCACTTGCTGCAGCGAACGCCTATCTAGGTCTAAAGGCAGGAATGACGGTCAGTGCTTCTATTCCCGCGGCTGTAATCTCTATGGGGATCTTGGCGGCGCTGGGAAGGGGCAAGGGGACGAATATCTTTGAGAACAACATGGTTCAAACCGCGGCAAGTGCTGGAGAATCTCTTGCTGCAGGCGTCATCTTTACCGTTCCAGCCCTCATCTTGATGGGGCATTGGGAGACCTTTAGTTATTGGGAAGTTGCATTGATTGCGGGGTTGGGAGGAACTCTAGGTATTCTGTTCTGTATTCCTTTACGCAGAGCGTTCATTGTGGACAGCAAAGAGTTGACTTTTCCCGAGGGTGTTGCCACTGCAGAGGTCTTGAAGGAAGGAGAGAAAGGAGGTAAGGGTGCCAAGGTGATTGCGGTGGGGGCAGGGTTGGGTGGTCTCTTCAAGTTTTTACAGAGTGGGTTGGGGGCGTGGGGCGAGGCGTTAGAGGGTGCGAAGTTGTTGGGAGGGAAATGGGTTGCTTATTTGGGGACGAATCTCTCTGCAGCGATTTTAGGCGTGGGGTATATTGTGGGCAGGAATATCGGGATTCTTGTCTTCTTGGGCGGAGCGATAAGTTGGTTTGTCGCTTTGCCCATGTATGCATCCCTACACCTAGGCGAGATCATAGGGGATGAGACCATTCAAGATTTGCTCGCTAAAGATCCTGTGGGCGGCTCTTATGCTATTTGGAGCAAGAAGATTCGGTATCTCGGCGTGGGAGCGATGGCTGTGGGTGGACTCTATGCCCTATTCAAGGTATTTGGTCCTGTGGTGGATGGAATTAGGAGTGGGATGGAAGTTTATAAGAAGATGGGTGCAGGACAGAAGGACTTGCCCCGAGAAGAGAGGAATATCCCGATGCCTTGGGTCTTGTGGGGTATTGCGGCGTTGGTCGTCCCTATTTTCTTCTATTACAACGGCGTCCTAGAGAACATGACGGTCGCAATTGCTATGTCCGTAGTGATGGTTCTCGCGGGGTTCTTGTTTTCTTCGGTGGCGGGATATATGGGTGGGCTGGTCGGTTCCAGCAACAACCCCATTAGTGGTATCACGATTGCGACCCTTCTTTTCACTTCGTTTGTCCTCTTGGCGATGATGGGGAAGGGAGGGTTGGCCCCCGCGGCTGCCATCTTGGTGGGAGCAGTCGTTGCTTGTGCAGCGAGTATTGGCTCGGATGTCTTACAGGACCTCAAGTGTGGCAACCTCGTCAACGCGACTCCTTGGAAACAAGAAGTGATGGAGATTTTGGGTGTGGCGGTGGCAGCGTTTGTGATTGCTCCCGTTCTCAACCTCCTCCATGCCGGATATGGGATTGGGACGGATGCCCATCTTTCGTCTGATCTTCAGGGGAATGCCTTGCCGGCACCCCAAGCGGGGTTGATGGCGTCTGTGGCAGAGGGGATATTGGGTGATGCGGGTAGTTTGCCGTGGGATTTGGTGGGAATCGGGGCGCTGTTGGCAGTGGGGATTATTCTGTGGGACAGGTGGCTAGAAAAGAGTGGTTCCACTTTTCGGGCACCGGTATTAGCCGTTGCGGTGGGAATCTACCTACCTATTGAGTTGGCAGTCCCCATATTTGCTGGTGGGATGTTGCGCCATGCCCTTCACGCTCCTAAGGTGGCGGGTGATGAAGAGAGGGGTGATAGCAAGAGGGGTATCTTGGTGGCGAGTGGACTCATTACTGGTGAGGCCCTGATGGGTATTCTTCTCGCAGGGGCGATCGTGTGGAATTGGAATCTACCCACACTTGAATTGGGTGCTTGGGGACCTTGGGTAGGCTTTGCTGCGATGGTCGGTATCGCTTGGCACTTGGCAATGACCGCCCTCCGACAACCCCCATCCCGTTAGCCGCAGGGGTGGTGCGCTCCGACGCCTGCCGCAACCCGGGGCGAA
>JACNFQ010000042.1 GCA_014384545.1 bacterium
GCATCCCCCTTCCATCTGTCCCCCAGGCTCCCCCACCGAGGGGAGCGTTGGAGGGTGGACTTGCCCTTCAGAAGAGGGAGACCCGCCCCCACAAGCTGTCAGCAGCAAGACGCCAACGAGAGAAACTCCAAGAAGGATGAATCGGTTCATCTTTGCGATTCTATACACCAAAATAGGACTGGTAGCAGGAGTGGGCGCCTTCTGAACCATTCCTCCACTGAGGTTCTTGACAAGAGTTTGGGTCTCGGTCTCTAAGTGCAGTAAACTGAGAAGGGATAATGCCCGCATCTTTGATTCGTGAGGGTGCAGTCCGCTAAGTTCTCCTAAGTAAATCAGAGCTGGAAGAAGGGGTCGTTGGGGGTAAAGCCCTCTCTCTTCGGGGAGATATCCCACCTCGTTCCGAACCCTACCTAGAGGGTCTTGCCCCAGCACTTCCACAACCCCACTATCAGGAAGCAAGATGCCAGTCGCCATACGAAGTGCCGTTGTCTTACCAGCCCCATTTGGACCCAACAGACCAAAGACTTCGCCCTGTTGCACCTCAAAAGAGAGACCCCGCAAGACTTCTTTTGATCCAAACGAGCGCTTGACATCCCTAAGTAGAAGCGTTGGCGTGGCTGGCATTAAGTATCCATAATGCGGTCGCCCGCATCACCCAGCCCTGGGACAATATATCCGCATTCGTTTAGGTGCGTGTCGATAGCTGCTAACCAAATGGGGACGTCTGTATGGGCACTGTGCAACGCATCTACCCCTTCGGGTGCCCCCACCAACCCCACAAACCGTATCTCTCTAATCCCGGTCTCTTTTAGGCGAGAAAGCGTGGCGATAGCCGAACCTCCTGTGGCAACCATGGGGTCTACCACAATGGCGATATCGATATTGGGTGGGATCGGGAGGTTGTCGTAGTAGAAACAGGGCTCTAGCGTCTCTTCATTCCGAGCAAATCCCACATGGAGAACACGCGCCAAAGGAAGTAAAGCCTGTGCCGATTCACACATGCCCAGCCCCGCGCGAAGGATAGGGACAATACCTATTTGTTGACTAAGGGTTGCACCACTAAAGGCGGCAAGGGGGGTATGGCGGGATTCGGGGTGTGTGGGTAGGTCGCGGGTCGCATCTATTAGAAGAATCTGGGTGATTTCATGGACGAGTTTCCGGAAAACAGCAGGGGGTGTTTCCTTGTCACGCAAGCGGGTTAGCTTATGTTCAAGCAGGGCGTGTTTTGGCAGATGGATGTTCGGCGAGTTGTGGTGGGTTCCCATAGTTCCATCCTAAAGTCTCTGTATTGGGGGAATAGTCTCCATCAAATAGTATGTCGCAAGGGCAATGGGGGTTAGTTGAAGGGGGCTGCGCGCTCTTTGAGTGCCTCTAACCCCGGCTCATCAGGATTCCACGGGTTGCCCGGATGTATTACGGCTACTTTGCACACTTCGGCAGCCTCTACCATTTCTCTGAATGTCCCCGCCTCCAAATCCCCAATCTCTGCTTTCTTGTTAGCGTTGTAAACGAACATCCGTTTGTTCAACTTGATACATTCATCACAAGTAGAACACCGTGCGGTATCAATAGTGGGGACTAAGTGGGGTCCGCTTGGGGGCAATGGGGCTCTGTCCAAAGACGCAACCTCGGTATCCACTCTACCTCCCTTACCCTCATCATCAAGGGAGGGGAAGCAGCTTTCTTCTCCCCCCTCGCCCTTTGCCTCTCTACGAGCCAAAAGGGAATAACTGTTGTTGATCCCTCCCCACTGGGCAAGTCGGATCCATCCCTTATGCCAGTTTCGGGTTTCTCGAATAAGCGTTTGCTCGGGAACGACTCGATGGAGAACGCCTTCTCCATCAACCATCAATAGATAGGGGATGGGAAGGATACCTCCTGGCTCTTGGGAGAGCCGGTCTCCTGCGGGTGCCATCTCGTCGGTCCACATATCTGGTGGCACCACAGCGAAGCGATCCGTCCAACGGTTATCGCATGCAGCGATATCTAAGGGAGTAAAGGCGTGCTCTTCTTCGCCTCTTTGGAGTTCAGTATCCTCAAAAGAGACTGTATGAATCGCCCAAGGAGCATCTAGTGCCGGGTTGTTCTCTACCGAAAACTGATCTGCCATACCCCCCTTTTTGCTGGGATCACTCGAAAAAATCGGGAACAATCGCGCTTCCCAAGCCGCTCTTGATTGCGTCTCGCCATCTAAGGAGGAATGTTCTCCGTTACCCACCAGAACGGTAAAGAGCGAGGGTCCCTTATAGGTCATTCCTCTCTGAAGAGTCTCACTCATCCTAGGGAGATGGGAAGCCGGTGTTTGGAGAACGAAACTCTCTCCTGTAGCGGCTCTCTTGGAAAGCGACATGACAGAAGACCTCTCTAATGTCTTGGAGAGAGGTTCCAGGGGGTCGTGGGTCTGAAGAAAGATGCGTACGGGGAAAGGTGAGTCCAGAAGATCCCAGAGGATAGATTCCTCCTTAGGTGATAGGTCCTCAGCATCAATCATTACCACAACTTGTGGAAAGAACAGCCAGTCTTCAGCACTGAGTGAAGAGAGGTTGAAGTTTTTGAAATAGGCGTCGTGATGAGGACGGTAGCTATGAGTCGTCTCCAACGCGGCTAGATGAACCGCCTTGGCAAGGGAAATGACTTCTTTACAGAGAGAACGAATCATCTCTCTCCCTTCTGAAACTGTCCCTACACAGTAGGGGGCGGGTGCAAAGGGGTAATCTGCATTGAGGCGATTCAGCGTCCGTTTTAGCCTCCGTTTTCGCTTGGGATCCATACTCTCCGTTGCGCTTGGCGATAGGACAGCCGAAAGGGTCTGCAAGTCAAAAGCTCCTTGATGTTTGGTCCCCACCATGCCCTCTAGCCTTTGCGCAGAGCGAGCCTCCAACGAACCCATCTCGTCAGCTTTGAGAATCTTCCATACCCCTTCGGACAAGGGTTGGAGACGCTCTTTGACTTCGGATTCTCTCTTCCGTTGAGCCTCCATCGCTAGGTGAGACAGGACGAGACCAATCTCTGATTGGCTCGCAACGATATCTCCTTGTGGTCTTCCCTGACGCAATCTCATCAAGATCGCATAGTCGTCCTTTCCAAGCCCTCTTGAAACCTCTTTTTCAGCTTGATCCCACAACGCCCCCATCTCCCCTATTTGGGATGCCCCCCGACGCATCTCATCCTCCATCGCCCACGCTAGGTTTTGGCATGTTTCACCTCCTCGGGATTCCTCCACTAACCGATCCATGATCTGCCACAATTGGAATCCCCCCCCCTTGTACAAGTCGACCGGGCAGTCGTTCCTTCGGGTTGACTAGTCTTGATAAGGAGCCAAAGCTGCTGGTGACAGGTTCTTCCCCTTTAGGGTTTCCAGCCCACCAGTCCGTTGACCTGTCAGGTAGAACGCTTGGAGTATCCGTAGGTTCTCCATCTCCCTATACGGCAAAGCGGTCAAACTGAATCTCTAATCCCTCTTTGACCAACGCAGGGGAATGGCTGACTTTGGGGCGTAAAGTCTCTTCGTAAGAGGGAATCAAAGGGTTGTGGTAGAGGATTCCTACAGGAATGTTCTCGCTATCAGCAGACAACGCCCTCGCCCTTTCTAGGTCGCTGGGGTCGTGAACAGTCTGTTGTCGGAGGGTCGCTGCCAACTCTGGCGTGGGTTGAATACCTTTGTCGTGGGTCAAGAAAAGGAGGCGGTCTGCATTCCTTAACCACGGATCAAACTCCGTTGGCAAGAAGGTTGGGCAGCGTTGAAGAATGCTCACAAACGAAAGCCCCTTGTGTTGGTGCGCCATCTTGATCGTTTGATAGAGGAGGTCGGGCATCCAATCTACTACCTGTGCCACGAATGAGACATTCGCTACGCCCAATGTCGTCAAAGCGGGATTGAGGGGCTCAAGGGGAACGCCACGGGGGGTTGTATTGCTCGTCAGTCCTAAGGGAGAAGTAGGGGACGCTTGTTTCTTGGTCAAGCCGTAGATACGGTTGTCGTGGAGAAAGACGGTAATGTCAGGGTTTTGGCGTAAGGCATGAATCCAATGCCCCGCCCCAATACTGCAACAATCACCATCCCCGGTATTGACAAAAACCTCAAGGTCGGGTCGGTGCATCTTGATGCCCGATGCAACTGGTAGTGCCCGACCGTGCAATCCGTGAAATCCATACGTTCCCATGTAATGGGGAAAGCGAGCTGCACAACCAATACCTGATACGAAGACCGTTTTTTCTGGAGCGAGTTGTTCGTCGTGGCAATACCTTTGAATCGTCTCCAATATCATCGTATCTCCACACCCTACACACCATCGAACCCCTTTGCCCTGATAGGTCTCTAGCGTATGGCAATCGTTACTGGAACATGTCAAAGTTTCAAGGAGGGTTGGTTTCATTCGCTTTTCTCCCATCCCATGTGGTTCTTCGCCGCAGAAACGACTGAACCGGGCTTAAGGGGTTGTCCACGGCATTCGGTCCAACAATCCACATCAACCAAGTACCGCGCCCGTATGAGCATCGCTAGCGCTGAATACCGACGGTTATCTTCGGAGATTATTTCGTGGTTGGGATCGTCCGACCAGTTGTTCTCGATGACGAGGACTTTCTTGAACCCTCCCATCAGTTCCTTTAGCCCACCCGCCATGGGTTGGATAAACCTCAAATGGATAGAGGAGACTCTG
>JACNFQ010000100.1 GCA_014384545.1 bacterium
TCAGTTTGGTTCCCTTTACTAAGAGGTTGATCGATGAAAACATTCCACTTGCTTCTCTTATCCGTCGTTGCACCCTTTCTCTTTGCCCCCCCTAAATTGGTAGCGGACCAACCCGTCCTCTCCCCTTTACCACCCCCCCTTGACCTAGATGCCGACCGCGTTGCCCTAGGCGAGAAGCTCTTTTTTGACACCCGACTTTCTGGGGATACGACTCTATCTTGTGCTTCTTGCCACATTCCTTCGAAGGGGTGGGCTGATGGTCTCCCTCTGTCGGATGGGTATCCTGGTTCCCTTTACTTTAGGAATACCCCCACATTAGTAAACAGCTCCTACCAACAGTTTGCTTATTGGGACGGGCGCCTCAACTTCAATGACCTACAAACTGTTGTTCGTGACCACATCGCAGAAGCACACTTTTTTCAAGCGGATGGTCGCCTCGTTTCTGAGAGATTGCGTCAGGTTCCCGAATATGAAGCTACTTTTCAGGAAGTTTTTCATTCCGAGCCCCAATACGGTGGCATCCTCAAGGCTGTCGCTGCCTTTGTCCAAAGTCTTCGTGCCGAAAGTGCCTTGGACAGATACCTCCTTGGAGACTCTTCTGCGCTAACCCCACAGGAGGTGGCGGGTCTCTCTCTCTTTTCTGGAAAGGCGCGCTGTGTTTCTTGTCACAATGGGGATCTTCTTAGTGATGAGAGTTTTCATCTGAGTGGAGTTTCATCCAATGAAGATATATGGCGCGTGCCTGAACGTCACATTACTTGGCGACGGTTTATGCGGACTTTGGGTGTCCCCGATTTCGTCTCGCTGCGCACGGACGAGGGTCTCTATTTTGTCACGAAAGAAGATTCGGACCGTGGACTTTTCCGCACACCCTCCCTCCGCGGCATCCCTTCCACAGCACCCTATTTCCACAACGGAACCGTCTCCACCCTTGAAGATGTCATCTCCTTCTACAACGAGGGAGGGCATGATGGCGTGCCCTTAGGTCTTTCGTCTACCGAAGTGGGAGAACTCCTTGCTTTTCTTGAGTCCCTTGCCTTTGAGAATCCACCCAAAGCACCCCCAAAGATGACCTCTCCAACCTACGAGATACGCATTCTGGGAGAGTTCTAGGAGAGATCATGAAAAAAATTGATATAGCACTCTTTGTTTTCCTATTAGCTCTTGGAGCAGGGATGCCCAGCACCTTTGTAGGATTTGAACCCCTTCCCAAAGAAGCTCCAGCACCCCCCGACAACCCCACCACCCCCGAGAAAGTTGCTTTGGGCAAACTCCTCTATTTTGACAATCGACTTTCTGGAGACCTCTCAACCCCTTGTGCGGGATGCCACTTTCCTGCTTTGGGTTGGGGAGATATGGGTCAACTTTCCCGAGGCTACCCCGGCTCCGTTCATTGGAGGAATTCCCAAACTGTGATGAATAGTGGTTTTTATGCCAAGCTCTTTTGGCAAGGGAGTTCGCTTTCTCTTGAGAGCCAGGCAAAGGGAGCGGCAACTGGAAACCTTGCGGGGAATGTGGATACAGCGATGGCAGAAGAACGAATGGCACAAGTCCCTCACTATGTGGATGCCTTCAAGTCAATTTGGGGTGTTAATCGTCCCTCGTTTGAGTTAGCAATGAAGGCAATCGCTGCCTTTGAGCGCACCATCGTCTCGTGGGATACACCCTTTGACAATTGGCTACGAGGAAATCAAGAACTGCCCGAAGATGCAGAACGTGGTTTGGAGCTCTTTGTAGGTAAGGCAGGGTGTGCCCTTTGCCACAATGGTATGCTCCTTTCTGACGAAAGATACCACGACTTAGGCGTACCCGAAAACCCCCTTTTCACATCTAGCCCCCTGCACCAAATCACCCTTAGATACCAGCACTTTGGAAAAGGAGTCCATGAAGAAGACTACCGCGGAGCCCACACCGATTACGGACTTTACTACACCACAAAGATCAAATCGGACAAGGGGAAGTTCCGCACCCCCGGCTTGCGGTACATCGCCTTTAGTGGTCCCTTTATGCACAACGGTGTCTTTGGCTCGCTGGAAGAAGTGGTTGACTTCTATGACTCTGGGGGCGGACAAGGAATCAATAAGTCTCCTCTTATGCGCCCTCTCAACCTGACAGGAGAGGAGAAATCTGACCTTATTGCGTTCTTGCACACCCTCTCACCCGCAGAACCCATCCTGATGGGAGTGCCGACACTCCCCCCCTATGCCCCTACGGAGGAATAAGATGAACAACCCCTACCATTGCCCCACGCGTAGAGAGTTTCTAAAGGCAAGTGGTGTAGCCCTCACCACCATCACACTGGGAGGGCTTTTCCCCGGTCGTGTTCTTGCCGCCGATACAGAAAAGAGAGTCGGAGTTCGGTTCTTTGACACGGTGGAAATAGGGTCCATCCAAGACTTGGTTCTAGGAGAACCCCTCTCTTTTTCCTACGGAGGAAAAGCACCTTTCAATAGTTGCTTTCTCATCAAAACAGGGCGGCGATCTGGTGGTGGCATCGGTCCCGATCAGGATGTTGTCGCATTTAGCAATCTCTGCACCCACATGGGAATGAACCTGACGGGGCAGTACAACGCAGACCACGCCGTCGTTGGACCATGCCCTATGCACTTGACCACTTTTGATTTGACGCGTCATGGGATGGTCGTTTCGGGGCATGGCACTGAGTCCCTTCCCCAAGTTGTCCTTGAAGCCCAAGGGGACCTCATCGTTGCCACGGGCATCATTGGGTTGATTCATGGACTTTCTGATGCCAAGGAGATGATCTAATGGCCGACTTCAAACCCCAAAGCGAAACACCCCTTCCTCCCACCGATGCGAATGTACATACCACTGCTTGCGACTATTGCATCGTTGCCTGTGGATACAAAGTTTATACTTGGCCTGTGGGAGAGATGGGAGGTGCCAAGGCCTCTGAAAATGCACTAGGGGTTGACTACCCAAGCGCTGGTCATGGCGTCTTTGGCGGAAAGTGGGTGGGGCCCAACCAGCACGGTCTATGTCGTGTGGGCGGAAAGGACCACCACTGTCTCGTTCTCCCCGATGCTGACGCCACTGCAGTCAACCTTCGCGGGAACCACAGTATCCGCGGAGGCTGCCTTGCACTCAAGCCCTACCACCCCGACAAACCCACCCAAGACCGCCTAAAGACACCCATGCTTCGCGTCAAGGGTCAACTTACCCCCATCTCCTGGGAGGATGCTTTCGCTGTCATGGCTGGTATTTCCAAGCATGTCGTCAAAGAACACGGTATCTCCTCTTGGGGCATGAAGACTTTTTCGTATGAGTTTTTTGAGAACACCTACGCCATTAGCAAGATCGCTTTTGAATCGATGAAAACACCCGCATATGCCCCCCACGACAAGCCTGGACCAGGCAATGACACCGCAGGAATAGATGATGCGGGAATCCGACCCTTTGGCACAGGGTATCGGGATTGGGCGGCAAGTGATGTGATGTTGATTTCTGGTACGGACCCCTTTGAGACAAAGACTGTCCTCTTTACCGAATGGCTCATGCGCATCCCAAAAATCATTATGGTCAACCCCCACAGGACTTCTGGTGCCGCCTATGCTGAAAGGCAAGGAGGTCTCTTTCTCCAGATTACGCCCGGTACAGACACGATTCTCCATATCGCTCTGGCACGCATTATTCTGGAGAATGAGTGGGAAGACAGCGCATTCATCAAAGAGTGGATAGCTTCCAAGTGGGAAATCTACTCGGGCTTTGGGCGAGGCACACGAAATACGCCTTGGCAATGGCGAACGACTTGGGGCAAGCTAGGAACAGATTACGCTGGGTATAAGAAGTGGATTTTAGAGAACCCCGATGGAGAACTTGCCAACGCCTCAAGACTCACGGGCATTCCAGAAGAGAAGATCGTTGCTGCCGCAGAGATGATAGCAAAACCGATCAACGGGGAACACCCTAAGACTTCTTTCGCCTTTGAAAAGGGGAACTACTGGAGCAACAACTACCTCAATACATCCTCCTATTCTGCCCTAGCCCTGATCAATGGCGCAGGGAACCGACCCGGACGTCGCATTGGTCGTTTGGGTGGCCACCAACGAGGTTGGTCTAGCAAGGCAGCAGGATACCCCCGCGCTTTCTCCCCAGAAAAGTTCCAAGGTAGAAGAAAAAAGGAGATTGACTTGGACCGATGGGTAGAAGCAGGAAAGCTCCGTTTTGCTTGGGTCATCGGAACGACTTGGACAGGAGCGATGGCTGGAAGCGATGAACTGGCGTCACGCATGAAGGAGATGACCGTAGGAAGCCCCCACCAAATCACGAGCAAGAGCGTTTCATCTGCTGTCTCCACCCTAAAAAACCGTGTAGACAACGGTGGGATGGTCATCGTCCACCAAGATATATACCTCCGCGAGCCAGTCGGTGCAGAGTTCGCAGACCTCATTCTGCCCGCCAGTGGTTGGGGCGAGCACGACTTTGCCCGTGCTAATGGCGAACGCCGTCTCCGCCTTTACAGTAAGTTCTGCGATGCACCCGGTGAAGCGAGACCCGACTGGAAGATCATTGCAGGCTTTGGGCAAGCGATGGGTTTTGAAGGATATGACTGGGAAGAGAGCAATGATGTCTTTGAAGAAGCTGCCCGGTTTAGCCGTGGGGGGGTCTACAACTACCACCCCCTTGTCTGGAGGGCGAAACA
>JACNFQ010000061.1 GCA_014384545.1 bacterium
GACGCCAACCCTCTTGATGCCCCCGTCGTGGGAATCGTGGATAGGTTAGACCCCAACAAGGGTCATCCCACGCTGTTGGAAGCATGGCCCCGTGTCTTGGAATCCCATCCCGATGCCCACCTCTTGGTCGTGGGTGGGTCCTACAAGGGATCGGGTGATTCTTATCCCAAGGAACTGGAGGCATTAGCTAGTGAACTGGGACTATCAGGCTCGGTTCATTTCACGGGAATGCGAGAAGATGTCGCTGACCACTATGCAGCTATGAGCGTGCTAGCCCACCCATCTCATTATGATCTTTTTCCCTTCACGATTCTGGAAGCGATGGGTATGGGGTTACCCATTGTTGCGTCCCGTGTAGGAGGGATTCCTGACATGGTTAAGCACGAAAGGGATGGCCTTTTGATTGAACCCAACAACCCCGAAGCTTGGGGGAACGCACTTTCTGGTCTTCTTGGGAATCCTGAACAAATCAACCGTATGGGAAAAGCAGCAAGAAAGCGCGTAAAAGGAAAATGGACGGTAGAAAGGGCTACTTCATCTACTTTGCGGCTCTACAATGATTTCTTAGAAGGAAAATGGATAAAGGACTACGGACGATGAATGATCTAGAGCGGCTTGAAGGTAGTTTGCCAGATAGAGCACGCCTCTTTCGACACGCGCCTTACAAGTTCATCAAGTTCTATCCTGCAAAGGCTCACCAGGCTCATCTCGTCCACCAATGGAATGGCGCTCTCTCTTCTCCCGATCAAGCTCTTTTGGCGGGTCCCGCCTCTCTTGCCCACATTCGTATCTCTCCTTTCGATTCAGAAGCGCTCGGTTTTCCCTGTGCAAGTATTCCAAGTTTCGCGTTGACGGGTGCCGACCAAGATGAAGCGAATCGCTTAGCTAAAGACGCTGTATCTTGGTCACTTGACCATGGTGTTAGATTTCTTCAAGTGCGAATTGATGCTCGCGATCACGGTGCCATTCAAGCATTAGAAGAGGCAGTGTTTAGGTATGGTGATGCTATTCTGCGATCCGTTTTTACCTTGGAAGGCATTGCTGAGGCTTCTAAGGGAATGCCCCAACCCGCTAGCGAGATACGCCTAGCGACACCACAAGACCTACCCACCGTTCTTGGCGTTGCCCAACGTATTTTTCGCCATTCCCGCTTCCATCGCGATCCTTCCTTCCCAGAGGGTGCAGCTTCTGCACTCCATCAATCTTGGGTATCAAACGCCGTATTGGGTCATCGTGGGTTCTGTTTCCTCTCAGAAGTAGAGGGGAAACTCGCAGGGTTCTTTACAGCATGGCTGGATGAAGAGATCAATCCTTTTGTAGAGAGGAAACTAGCTCGTCTGGAACTCTCTGCAGTCCTCCCCATTCGGCGTGCCCCTCGCATTTGGGAAGACATGGCACTCGCTGTTTATCACGAATGTGTCAAGAGGGGGGCGACCCTTGGAGAAGGGCGTCCCCAAGTCTACAACTACGCCATTATCCAAAAACAGATGTCTATTCTGCCCGAGTTCCTTCGTGCGGAGATTGCCCTACACCGTTGGAGCTAACAGAGAGTAGAGCTCGCGACCTGACTGCTTGGAGTGTCTTGTGGGCTTCTAGGAGAGGTTGGAAAGCGTGGGAGTCGCTTGGTTCTGAAGCGTGGGAAAGAAGAAGAGAACTGGGGTGCAAACTTCCTCCTTTGGTGGGTCAACCCCTCTCATCTCTCACAGAAGTAGATGTAAGAAGAACATTAGATGAAGCCAATAAGTACTCAATTGTGGGGTCTAGGGTGGGAGATTCCAGATTCTCCTTTGAGGGATCTCCACCTTTTATCTACCTAGAAGGGAATCCTCCCCCCAAAGAGGTAGTGGCGATTGTAGGGACCCGCCGTTGCGACCGGTGGGCTCGGTCTGCAACGCGCCATCTTTCGGAAGGTTTGGCTCGTGCAGGGATTTCTACCATTAGTGGTTTGGCGAAGGGAGTAGATGGGTCCGCCCACGAAGGCTCGCTTGCCGGGAATGTCCCCACTTGGGCTGTCTTAGGCACTGCGATTGATCGCACTTACCCTGCGGGGCATAGGGAGTTGCGGCAACGGATTCTTGAGCAGGGGGGCGGTATTCTCTCCGAGTTTCCGCCTGGGGTGCCCACCCAACCTTCCCACTTTCCTCGACGGAACCGCATCGTTTCTGGACTTTCCAGTTTGGTCGTAGCGATTCAAGCGGGTCCAAAAAGTGGCACACTCCATACTATAAGGTGGGCTTTGGATCAAGGGGTGGAAGTCCAAGTCGTTCCTGGCCCCCTTGGGGATTCAGCGTGGGCTGGTTCTTCTCGAATGCTTGAAGAGGGAGCGACCCCCTGTTTGGGCGTCCATTCAGTCCTTGATTGGCTCGGTTATTCGCCTCGTTTCGTCCCTCCCTCAACCGATCCCATTGCCACCCTATTGGAATCGGGTGCAATGACTGAAGATACGCTTGAGTCCCATTGGGAAAGCGATACCCCCTTTTTCGCTGCTCTCACCCAAGCAGAACTGGCGGGAGCGATTCGCCGTCGCCGCGATGGGAGATGGGAAACAACCACGACTTAGAGTGATCAAGGGATTAGGATTCTCTTTTGGAAAAAAAGATCCATCGCAACGCCCTATTGTCTGTAACCGACAAGAGTCAATTAGCTTCACTTTCTCGGGGGCTAATAGCCCATGGATTTATACTTTGGGCGAGTGGTGGCACCCGGGCTTTCTTGACCGAAAAAGGGATTGAAGTACGAGGAGTAGAAGATCTAACAGGATTCCCCTCCATCCTAGGTGGGCGTGTAAAGACCTTACACCCATTCGTATTAGGGGGGGTATTAGGAGACCCAGAGATTGAAGGTCATCCTCAAGACTTAGAGCAGCACAAGATACGATTATTTGATGTCGTCGTTGTCAACTTCTATGACTTCTCTACTCGTTCAAGAAATGGCGAAGAAGAGGGCATAGAAGCGATTGATATTGGTGGTCCCACGATCGTTCGTGCTGCGGCAAAGAACTTCCGTCGTGTCCTCGTACTGACCGACCCCACGGATTATCCTGAAGCATTGGATCATCTCGGTTCTGGGAGCACTCCTTTTCGGCGAAAGATGGCTCAGAAAGCGTTTTCTCTGACCACCAGTTACGACGCCTCAATTCTCTCTTGGATCGGTTCCCCTAAGGAAAAGGAAGAACCCTTTCCCTCTCTTCTCCCCCTAGCCAAGGAGCCCAAAGCGCTAAGATATGGTGAGAATCCTCATCAAAATGGGGCTGTTTACAGAATGGGGAATGGTGCGCTTGCTGATGGAACGCAACATCAAGGAAAACCTCTTTCGTACAACAATTATTTAGATATGGATGGTGCTTTGCGTGCACTTTCTGTCCTCCCTTCCGCTGGTGCTGTCGTCGTGAAACATGCCAACCCAACGGGTATGGCAGTGGAAGACGACCCTGCCCTAGCGTTTACGAAGGCTTGGGGGGGAGACCCCCGCGCTGCATTTGGTTCGGTCGTTGCCCTTTCGAACCTGACCAAGGAGGCGGCTCTAGAGATTAGTAAGGTTTTTGTGGAGGTCGTCCTTTCCCTCCATTGTGATGATGATGCTCTTGATATTCTGTCCTCCAAGAAGAACTTGCGGGTTTTCTCCCTTCCTTCCCTCACCAAGCCTCCTTGGTCGATTCGCTCTGTGGGGGGGGTCGCTTTGTGGCAGGAGGCAGACCCAGGACCGACACACCCCGATGAATGGTCTTGGGAAGGGGATCCTCCCAATGAAGAGCTAATCTCTGACCTCGTCTTAGCAAATGGTGCCGCACTGGTCATGCGGTCCAACGCCATTTCGCTCGTCAAAGAGGGTGTCCTCGTTGGGGCTGGGGCAGGGTTGACCAGCCGAGTGGGGGCACTAGAAGTTGCTTTGAGAATAGCGGGCGAGCGCTCCAAGGGGGCTGTAATGGGTTCTGATGCTTTTTTCCCCTTTCGTGATGGGATTGATTTGGCGGCGGACCATGGCGTGATTGGAGTGGTCCAACCCGGAGGATCCATACGAGACGATGAAGTCTCCAAAGCCGCATCTGAACATGGACTTCCGATCGCCTTTACGGGGCGACGCCACTTCAATCACTAGTTAGAATCTCACTGATGAAACTTTCGGGAAAAGCATTCGTTTTTGGTGACAACATTGACACCGATATGATTATTCCTGCGCGGTATTGTTCTAGCTACAATATGGAAGACCTTGCACCCCACTCTATGGAAGGACACCCTGAGTGGAAAGACGGCTCCTTCAATTCTATGGTTGCGGAGGGCGACTTCGTGGTTGCTGGAGAGAATTTTGGATGTGGCTCGTCTCGAGAAGCCGCTCCCATCGCCTTGCGAGGGGCGGGCATTGGGCTTATCATTGCCCGTTCGTTTGCCCGAATCTTTTACCGAAATGCCATCAATATTGGTCTACCGATTCTGATTGCTTCAGAGATTGTCAAGAGTTCTTCAGAAGGAGATGTACTTGAAGCGAATCTCTCTTCGGGTATCATTCAGAATCTGACTCAGAATGTAGAAGAGGCAGCCGAGCCTTTCCCTCCGTTTATCCAAGGTATCATTGAAGCGGGTGGACTATTACCTTGGATTGCTGTTCAGAAGAAATCCGGTCAACTATGACCGATTCGTTGATTCACGATTGGAATCTGATTGACTCAACACCCCCACCCACCCCACCCCAATTGGATGATGAGACACTTCGGGATGGACTCCAAAGCCCCTCAGTAAAGACTCCTTCTTTAGAAGCGATGGTTGAGATTCTTCATCTCATGTCCAAACTGGGGATTGAATCAGCGAATATCGGTTTACCGGGGGCAGGACCCCATGTGGAAGCATCTGCCCTTCGCCTCGCTCAAGAAATCGTCTCCGAAGACTTAGGTATCTTTCCCAACTGTGCCGCTAGAACCCTCCAAGTCGATATTGAACCGATTGTCAGAATCCAGCAGGCGACTGGTCTCAGGATGGAGGCGAGTACTTTTATTGGGTCATCCCCGATCCGACAATATGCCGAGGGTTGGACGATAGAACAGATGATTCAATCGACCCAAACAGCTGTCTCTTTTGCCGTGGAAAACGGCTTAGAAGTGATGATGGTTACCGAGGATACAACCCGAGCCCATCCCGATACCTTGAAGGCTCTCTATGGCACGGCGATTGCTTGCGGGGCAAAACGCATCTGTGTTTGCGATACTGTAGGACATGCAACTCCTGATGGTGTGCGCAGTTTGGTCGGTTTTGTTCGGGCCTTTGCAGACGAAGAGGGTGATGATATTCAGGTGGATTGGCATGGCCATCGAGACCGAGGACTGGACTTGGTGAACACTCTGGTCGCAGTCGAGTCAGGAGCAAACCGTATCCATGGCACCGCATTGGGTATTGGCGAGCGTGTGGGGAATACCCCCATGGACCAAATCTTGGTCAACCTGAAACTCTTGGGTTGGATCAAGCGAGACCTCTCTTTTCTTTCAGATTATGTCCATAAGGTGAGCAAGGCGACGGGGGTTCCCATCCCAAAGGGTTATCCCGTGATTGGTGAAGACGCATTCAGAACAGGGACAGGTGTCCACGCTGCTGCTGTCATCAAGGCGATGGACAAGGGGGACCACTGGTTGGCTGACCGTGTTTATTCGGGAGTGCCCGCAGGAGATTTTGGGCTTAGGCAGAAGATTGAAGTGGGACCGATGAGCGGAAAATCGAATGTCGTTTTTTGGTTGGAAGAGCACGGCTATGAAGCGAGCGAAGAGAGAGTTAATCGTCTCTTTGAGGCTGCTAAGGTCTCTCGTGAAATATGTGACGAAGATCTCCTCCACAACTTGGCTCAATGATTCTCTTCCCCTTTCTCTCTTTTCTCGTTCTTGAATTCCCTTTCTACCCTTCCTCCTCCTTGAACTACAAACCTGTTGGATTGGAAGAGCCTTCGGGTATCGCATGGCATCCTCAAAGGGGGACACTCTTTGTGGTGGGAGACGAAGGGCATTTCGCTGAGATTGATGAAGAAGGCAAATTAGTCGGTGAGGTTCTTCGTCTAGAGGGCGGATCTTGTGAAAGAGACTTGGAGGGGATTGCGGTAGACCCACGAAATGGGAATCTCCTCTTACTAAGGGAACCCTCATGGGAGATTCTTTCGCTCGTTCCTGGCTCAGCCAAACCTCAGAGAATCTGGCGTGTTCCCGATGCCCCTCCCCCTTGTAGTGACGCGCTGTGGGGGCTGGAGGGCATTACCGTTAAAGGGATGGACCCAAGTCGTGAAGGGTGGCTCGTTGTTTTGGTCGCAAAACAACGGATACCTGCACTCTTTATTGAGCTCTCTCTCCCCCCCACAGAGAGCTTGGAGTCCCCCCAGCTAATCTCTAGGAAGAACGCCCCCATTTCTTCGGTTTCGGAGATTCTCTGGGAACAGAGCACTGAGACTTTATGGGTCTTGGAGGGGTTTAGAGGGCGTCTTCATCAAGTGACAGAGGGAATGAATGCAGGAGTTCGGCTGCTCCCATTCCCCTTAGCCGAGGGTATGGCGTTTACACCCTCGGGAGATCTTTGGATAGCCGATGATTTTGGAGGGGTTTTTCGCCTAGCGTGGCGTCCAGCCACCTAGCGGGCAGGTGTGGGATGGGGCACGAGGTTTTCCCAAAACGGAATCCACGAGGTGGAACCATCCAATTTCACTTCAAACCCTTCAATTGCTCCCCAATCTAGTTTAGGAAACAAGAGGAGAATGCGCCGGTCTTGTCCTGGACGAATCCCATAGTTCCACTGATACCTAGCAAGATTATTGACAATCAATAAATCAGTTCCCTCCAACGGTTTCATCGTGGAACCATCCCTGAAATGGAGGAGCACATCGAAGTCATTAGGTGGTATTGGCTTGTCGGTGCTATTCTGAATGTTCAGAATCCAAGTCAGATAGGTCCCACCAATCAACTTGTCTTGGGGTCGTGTCATCAACGAAACTTCTGCTTCCATTCGTCCATCACCTGAGAATCCCCAATAGGGCAAAGCCCAGTTGGGCGTCTCTCCATACTCCCTTCGTAAATCAGCAATCCTCAAAGGAGCATCTCCGTCTCCATACCGGAAAAACAACCACGAATCTGTATAAAGCAAGAAAGAGAGGTCTCCCTCTGCAGAAACGAAATCTCCCTCTTCCAAATGGCTTTCCAGTCGACCAGCCCACTTCGTTCGTAATTCACGCCACATCCCAATCTCGGATCGACTCTTTACAGAAAGCACTTGAGTCCCTAATACAGCGAGCACAACGAGAAGTACTGAATATCGACCTCTCTCTGAACGGAAAAAGAGCGTCATGCCTTCAGGATGATACGGATCGCTTCTAACAAGGCTTGGGGGTCTGCCTTTCCACGTGATAGGCGCATGCCCGTTCCCAGAACGGCTCGAATCGCCCCCTCTTTCCCCGACTGGAACTTCTGAGCAGCATCTGGGTTCTCTTCAATCGCAAGCAAAGCGAGTCTCTCCAGGTCCTCAACACCCCCCGCCAACCCCCCTTCTTCGACCATTGTTACGGGGTTTGCACCCGTAATCATAGAGGGGATTAGACCCTTCGCAACCGTCTTAGAAATCGTTCCCTTCTCTACCAGCCCCAAGAGCGTGGCCAAATCTCTAGGATTGGGGCAATTCCCCGGCGGCATCAAGCCTGCCTCTCTCCACGCCCCCACCAAAGGTCCCGCTACCCACTTCGCGCTTTGGAGGGGGTCTCCTCCAAGTGTGACGACCTCTTCCCAGTATTGGAACAATTTCAAGTCTAATGAAAGCATCCAAGAAAATCCTTCTGCCACTCCCATAGCAAGCAGTTTTTCACCACGCTGAAAAGGAGTATGCACTCGATTCTCTTCTTGCAATTCATCAATGCATGGAGCGAGAGGAGGAAGGTCTGGCTCTGGAAAATACCGGTAATCCGATGCTGTTTCCTTTCGTCTTTGGAGAATGCAGCGTCCAGACTTTTCATCCCAGCCCTTCGTTACGGGCTCGACTTTCCCTCCTCCATCTAGCGTCTCCTTTTGGTATGCCAGTTCCCAGTTGATAGCCCGCTCTACTCCTCGGATTGAACCGAGGTTCTTTATCTCTACTTTCGTCCCGCTCTTATCAGGGAACGACCACGAAATATTCGGTTCGCATCGCAACGAGCCAGCCTCCATCTTCCCATCCGTCAAACCTGAATCCACCAAGGATGCTCGTATGGTCCTAAGGAATGCACCTACTTCTTTGCTTTCCGTAAAATCAGGTTCTGTAACGATCTCTAAGAGAGGAATTCCCGACCGATTAAAATCGAGCCGACACCCCTCTTTTTCGACCCTCATCTGAGCAGTATCCTCTTCTATCTGAATCCTACGAATCCTGACCTCTCTTTCCTCTACGCCCACATGGAATTTCCATACCCCCTTTTCGGCAAAGGGGGAAGAAAACTGGCTAATCTGATATCCCTTGGGCAAATCGGGATAACTATAGCTTTTCCGTTCAGCAACACTTGTGATACCGATCACGCACCCAAGGAGATTGGCAGCTTGAGTTGCCAACATCAGAGCGCCTTTGTTAGGCACGGGCAAAGTGCCCGGCAAACCCAAGCAAGTAGGGCAACAATGGGTGTTGGGGGCGGCTTCACCAACGGAACAACGACAGAACATCTTGGTTGCTGTACTTAGCTGAACATGGATTTCCAGACCGATCGTTGGTTGAAGTTTCAAGGTGCCACCCTACCCGTCTCCCATGGTGAAAGTTCCTCAAGACAAAGGGCACCGTTTAGAAGAGATTCATCCCCTCCTTTCTTGCCGACCAACTGGAGCCCTATGGGCAACCCTTTCTTGGACAAAGTCCACGGAATACTGACAGCAGGAAGCCCCGCCAAAGAGGCGGGGGTCGTAAAGAGGTCGTAGTGGTGCATCTCAAGTGCATCTACGACACTCCCCCTCTTGAATGCAGTTTGAGGAGTCGTGGGCAAGAAGAGGGGGCCCTGTTCGGTGAGGCTCCCCAACTCCATTGCCAAGGATTGACGCAGACCGCATGCTTTTTGATAGATCTCCTCTTTGTATCCAGAAGAGAGCACTTGACACCCCATCAGAATGCGCCTTTTGACCTCACTCCCTAATGCCTTCCCTCGCCAATCAGCTGGGGTCATCCCTTTGCTTTCCCCAAATCGAATCCCATCAAATCGGGACAGGTTGGTGGAGACTTCGGCATAACAGATAACATAGTAAGCCGCCAATGCCTCCACAAACGCCAAGGGCACTTCTCTAACCTCAACACCTCCCTTTTCCCATGCCTTTACACCCTCACTAAACGCATCCAAGACTTCAGACGAGACCCCCTTCTTCCATTCTTCACCAGAGGGAATCCAAACGACTCTTGGAGCTTCTGGGGTTGGCGGCGGGGCCTCTTCTACAGCAAGAGAAGTCGCATCCTTCTTGTCGATGCCACACATCTGGTCAAAAGTCCATCGAGTTGTCTCCACCGTGTTTGCTAGGACCCCCACGGTATCCATAGAAGATGTCATAGCGACCAATCCATACCTAGATACGCGTCCCCAA
This sequence comes from bacterium, assembly GCA_014384545.1. Lineage (GTDB taxonomy): Bacteria > UBP7 > UBA6624 > UBA6624 > UBA6624 > NIOZ-UU106. The sequence continues at coordinate 9,542 of JACNFQ010000061.1, forward strand.
GTGGGTCTAAACCCTACGACACCGCAGAACGAGGCGGGTTGCCGAACCGACCCCCCTGTATCAGATCCCAAAGCGATGGGGACAATCCCCGCTGCGACAGCTCCTGCACTTCCGCCACTACTCCCCCCGCAAACCCTATGGGTATCCCAGGGGTTTTGGGCTGGTCCCCACGCCCCAGTCTCGGTACTAGACCCCATCGCAAACTCGTCACAGTTCGCTTTCGCCACGACTTGGCATCCCGCTTCTCTTAAGCGCGAAACCACGGTCGCCTCAAAGGGACTTACATACCCCTCCAGAATCCGAGAGGCACACGTTGTGGGTAGGGTTAGAGTACATAGCGTATCCTTAACCACGATCGGTATCTCCTTCCCCGAAAGTTTACCCTCCACAGCAAGAAATAGACCTCTCTTGTCAGATTGGGCAGAGAGCACCGCTTGGGCAAGAGTGGGATGTTGTAGAAACGCCGGAGGTTGATTCACCTCGTCAGTCTAACGCCCCAAAGCTCGGGGCACAAAATCAGCTACCGCGAACCTCGGAAACGATCTTGCCAAAGAGGGCTTCATCTCGAACGGCAATCTCAGATAGCATCTTGCGATTCAACCGCACATTCGCATCATGGAGATCCTTTTGGAACGCTGAATAGGAGCCTAGGTTCATTGAGCGGAGTGCTGCACCCAAGCGAGAAATCCAGATTCTTCGAAACATGCGCTTTCGTGCACGACGATCCCTATATGCGTATTTCCCCGCATGGAGAATCGCTTCAACCCCTGTGCCGTGTCGGCGAGAAGAAGATCCACGATACCCCTTGGTGAGTTTCCGAACCTTGTGGTGGCGCTTCCTGCGCGTGATTCCCGTCTTTACACGTGTCATTTACCCAACCTCCTAAGGACACTTCTGCGATACTTGCCCTCTACTTCGTTGTCGGCAGTTAGCGTCCGAATGCGCTTCGCTGACTTCTTCGCAGTCTTGTGGTTTCGCCCTGCTCCCTTGTGGAGAACTTTCCCTGTTTTCGTCGTCTTGAAACGCTTGACGACCGCCTTATGTGTCTTATTCTTCTTTGCCATTTGCACTTCCTTTTCCTGGAGCTAAAATGAGGGTAGATTGGGTAACTTCTGTCTTGATATCCGTCAACACTTGCCCACGGTCGCCCATCTCTTCTTTGACTCGGTCCAATAGAACGAGAGCACGCCCCTTATGAATGCGCTCTCGCCATCGACGGAACTGAACCGTTACCTTGACACGATGACCCTGACCCAAGAACTTTGAGATTCGTTTCAACCGTACTTGAAAATCGCCTTCGTCGATGTTGATCTTGAAACGAACTTCCTTCAACTGGCGACCGATCTGCTTCGATTTCTGTTTACGATCCTTTTTGCTCCTTTCATACAGGAACTTCCCATAATCCATAATCTTAGCAATAGGGGGGTCAACTCCTGGTGTGGTCAATACCAAGTCCAACCCTGCGGCTCGTGCCGCATCCAAAGCGCCTTGTCGGCTCTTTATACCTAAGTTTTGTCCATCCATACCAATCACTCTCATCTCTCTTGCCCTGATTCCTTCGTTGATCTTATGGGGTTTATCAGGTCGACCTCCAGGAAAATGGCGTCGGGGTCTTCTCAAACCGCTTTTTCCGCTTCCATCCTAGCCAGCAGCTCCGTCGTAGTCATCGAGCCCAAGTCTCCCTCATCTCGGTGCCTAACAGAAACCGTTGCATTCTCTGCTTCTCGGTCTCCCAGCACCAACATATAGGGCACTCTTTGAATCTCTGCTGCCCTTATTTTTTTGCCTATAGTCTCGTTCCTCCCCTCAATCTTTGGACGGATACCAGCACTCTCCAAGTGCGTTGCCAATGCAACCGCAGTTTCTTGATGCCGATCCGCAATAGGGAGGATTATAGCCTGAACAGGGGCTAACCAGAGAGGGAAGCTACCGCCATAGTGCTCAATCAGAATACCGATAAAGCGCTCAAACGACCCAAATATCGCCCTATGTATCAATACAGGGGCTTCTTCGACATCATGCTCGTTCACATACTTCAGATTGAATCGCTCAGGGAGATTGAAATCGATCTGGATCGTAGAACATTGCCAATCTCTCCCCAAAGCATCCTCAATCTCAAAGTCGATTTTGGGACCATAAAAGGCTCCATCTTTAGGAACGAAAACAGGCTCTATTCCCGCAACAACAGCTGCCTCTTCCAACGCCTTTTCTGCACGCTCCCAAGCAGAGTCATCCCCAATCGACTTTTCGGGTCGACCCTTCAAGAAGGTGCGCCACTTGAACCCAAATCTCTCCAGAATCATCCTCGTGTGGTTCAGGACGGCCACAATCTCCCCTTGGAGTTGATCGGGGCGACAGAAGATATGAGCATCATCTTGAGTAAACCCCCGAACACGGAATAACCCGTGCATCGTTCCTCCCTTTTCGTTTCGGTATACAGTGCCAAACTCAGCCATTCGAATAGGGAGTTCTCGATAACTTCTCCGTTTACGACCAAACAAGAGCATATGCCCTGGACAGTTCATCGGCTTCACGCCCATCCCTTCTCCATCCTCTTCCATAGCGATAAACATGTGGCTTTTGAAGTTCGCCAAATGCCCACTCTTTTCCCACATCTTGGTATGTATTAGGTGGGGGGTAATCACCTCCTTATACTCTTCCTGCTCGTTGATTCTCCGTGCCCAAGAAAGGAGCGTCTCTCGCAACTTTGCACCCTCTTCCAACCAAAACACCATGCCGCTCCCTGCCTCTTCAGGGAAAGTCTCAAAGAGCCCAAGACGAGCCCCCAACTTGCGGTGGTCTCTCTTTTCGGCTTCCTTCAGTCTCTTTAGGTATGCCGCCAATTCTCCCTTAGTAAAGAAAGCGGTACCATAAATCCGTTGCAACATCGGTTGCTTCTCATCTCCACGCCAATACGCGCCTGAAGTGGAGAGGATTCGGAAGACTTTGACTTCTCTTGTCGTAGCTGCATGGGGACCACGGCAAAGATCCGTAAACTCACCTTGTCTGTAAAAGGAGATCTCTTCTTCGGGCGGCAAGTCTCTAATCAACTCTCTCTTGAAGGGTTGGTCTGCCGTCCGTTCCAATGCGTCCTCTCTGCTTAGAACGAAACGCTCAAGGGGAAATGACTCTTTGATGATGCGCTTCATCTCAGCCTCAATAGCCGCAAAGTCATCCCTTGAAAACTCTCTCCCAAACAGAAAATCATAGTAAAACCCGTCTTGGATGGTGGGACCAATCCCCAGCTTAACCTCGGGGAATAACCGGCAGACCGCCTGAGCCATCACATGGCTAGCGGTATGGCGCATTCGGTCTAGTGCTTCAGAGTCATCCATAATCTGTTCAGCTCGTTCGTTCATCAAGGGGAGGATTCTAGAAGAACCTCAAGGGTGTGGGCGATAGTGGACTTGAACCACTGACCTCTTGCATGTCAAGCAAGCGCTCTATCCAGCTGAGCTAATCGCCCTAATACCCCCAGGGCGCGGCGGGATTCGAACCCGCGAATATAGGCTTTGCAGGCCCACGCCTTAGACCGCTTGGCTACACGCCCGGACTCGTTGCGACAGCGGGAGACGGGACTCGAACCCGCGACCCTCAGCTTGGGAAGCTGATGCTCTACCACTGAGCTACTCCCGCATTCCAAAGAGCGATTCTAACGGGGACTACCCCCACCAGAATCAGATCGCCATTGGGGGCCATGGGGTGTATCTTCCACCTCAATCCCTTGGGATTTCAGGATCTCTCGGATTCGGTCTGCTTCGGTCCAATCTCCCCTCTTTCTGGCTCTCTCTCTCTTAGAAACAAGACGATCAATCTCTCGATCCTCTTCTTGAAGTTCGGGACCGATTCCTAGAACATCATCTACTTCTCCCAAAAAGGAAAGGACTTCTCTAGCGCCCTCCCCTCCCAAAGAGGTTGCACGCCAAGTCCGAATCCCATCCATCAGAACGGTCAAGGCTGCCGGTACATCTAGGTCGTTCTCTAACGCCTCAATAAATGCTGTCCTAATGGGAAAGACAATACCTCTTCCCTTGTCCTCCGTTTCCGCTAGGCGCACTATCTCTTCCTGAAACCTATCCAACCTGCTCAGGAATCCCCGAGCATCTTCCATCCCCTCCCAAGTAAAGTTGAGAGGTTGACGATAGTGCCCTCTAAGAAGGGCAAAACGCAACTCTCTACTCGTATACCCCTTCCTGATTACGTCTTCGGGGGTATACGCATTCCCCAAAGACTTTCCCATCTTTCCGCCATCAACCATTAAGAACCGGTTGTGCAACCAATGGCGACAGTAGAGTTTACCTGTAGCTGCTTCCGACTGTGCGATCTCGCACTCGTGATGAGGAAAAACCAAGTCTTCACCCCCTGTATGAATATCAAGCGTCTCGCCCAGTAAGGAAAGTGCCATCGCTGAACACTCTAGGTGCCAACCAGGAAATCCATCCTTCCCTAAGGTCGTTTCCCATTTCATCACGTGGTGAGGGTCTGTTTTCCAGAGAGCGAAATCAGCGGGATGCCTCTTTCGTTCGTCCACTTCCACCCTTGCCCCCGCAATCAAGTCTTCAACCTTGTTCCCTGAAAGCACCCCATACTCTTTGAAAGCGCTCACGCTGAAATAAACTTGCTCCTCTACTTCGTAGGCATGGCCAGACTTCAGCAATCTCTCAACCAACTCCACCATACTGGGAATATAGTCTGTTGCTCGGGGAAGATGATGAGGTCTCTTCATCCTTAGGCGGTCCATATCTTCAAGGAACCAAGTCGTTACCCTCTCTGCAACTTCCCAAGGTGATTCCCCAAGAGCGTCCGCCTCGTGCGCCATCTTGTCCCCCCCCTCATTCTCTCTAAAATGCCCCACATCGGTAATATTCATCACTTGGACGACATCCCACCCCCCCCACTCTAGGAGGCGTCTTAGAAGATCAGCAAGGAGGAAAGACCGCCAATTGCCAATCGTTGGTCGTTGATAAACGGTAGGTCCGCAGTGGTACATACGCACCACACCAGGCTCCGTCGTTTCGAGGGGTTGGGTCTCCTTTGATAGGGTGTTCCAGAATCGAGGCAACAACCAAGGCGAAGAGGAACGAGTGGCGTCCAAAGATGTCCTATCGCTTATACGATGATGAGGACACGACGGCAATGGGTGCAGATGGCGGTTTCGCCCCCATCTAGCGCTTCCAAGACAGAAACGGGAACAATCGCTTGGCAAGCCGTACAGAAATTCCCTTCTTGTAGGTTATCTTCATGGGGAAGATCCACTCTTTCTACGGCAGCGATAGCGACACCGCCAGCACGCGTAGCCATATCAAGGAATCGCTCGCCCTTGTTGTCCGAAAGTCCTAGAGTCAATTCCTTAACTTTGGCTCGGAGAGACTCAACCTTCTCTCCGGTTTTCTTACTTTTAGCCCGAAATCGCTCCTCTCGCTCTTCAATCTTCTCTCGAGTCTCGGAATGCTTCAGATGGAGCTCACGAACCGACTTCTCTAGGTTCTCTACCTGAATCGTCTTGTCGCCTTGACTCTTCTCAACCTCCTCTTTCTTTGCTCTAATGGCAACCATCTCCTCTTCGAATTGCTGAAGACGACGAAAATCCGACGCACCAAACTCTTCACGCTTCCGTTCCTCTGACTCTATCTGTTGTTGGAGGGAATGAACATCTTGTGTTACCCCCTTGAGGTCTCTCTTCGCTCTAGCCAATGCCTCTTCTCTTTTCTGTAAAACTGCTTCTTCTCGGTGGATCGCTTTTCGTCCCTTGGCTAGACCCAACTCCTGAGCAGTCTCTTCCAGCCTCTTCTGGAGACCCTCTACTTCCAGAGTCATCTCTTGCATCTCTAATAAGACGCTGATATCTTTTTTGTCTAACTTCATTTTCCGACCCTCCTAGATCCTATGACGCCCCTAAAGAATGGGCAGAGAGGGGCTCGAACCCCCGACCTCCTGCTTGTAAGGCAGGCGCTCTATCCAACTGAGCTATCCACCCAACGCCTCATCACCGAAACCCGAATTGGGTCTGCCTGGATTCGAACCAGGAACCAACGGATTATGAGTCCGCTGCTCTGACCGTTGAGCTACAGACCCGCATTTGGGTATTCTACACCTGCACCCCCGGTGTAGGATAAAGTTGTAGGCGACAACGCTCCCATAGGGGGCTAAGTCTAATAGGGAAACCCGTGAAAACCGGGTGCGGCCCCCGCCACCGTGAGTTTGGCAAGGTGTGTCTGAAAGACTCAGCCACTGTCCAAGCGGGTCTTCTGGCTCCTTGGATGGGAAGGCGATACACCCATGGCCAAAAGCCGGGAGACCTGTCTGCAGATTTTCTTGGACTTTCGGTCCAGTTTCGGGAGGAAACGATAATGGTCAGTAAGAGATTGGGAATAAGTTCACAGGTGTGGCGAGATCTCGGTCTTGCGGTTATTCTTTTTGCGGGCTCGGCTTGTGGCTCTGGTTCAAGTCTCTCCCCCTTAGTTTCGCCCTCATCCACATTACTCATTCTGGCTAGTGATTTCACGACGGGAACGATTACCGATGTAAGGGGGGGGGAATGGACTGTTGATACGGGTTCTGGTTTGGCTGGTCCTGATGCGGCGGCGCGCTCTTTTGCCGAGCCAACCCAAACTGTGTGGATTCTGAACAGAGATTCCTTGGGTGCAGGGAACAACCTCGTTCGCGTGGGTGTCGATGGTGCTACTCCAGAGAAAGTTGCCCAATGGCAAACAGGATTCCAGAGTAACCCCCATGATCTTTGGGTGGAACAGGGTGTCGCTTTTATTACTCGGTACGACTTGCCCAGTCTCTTAGTATTGGACAGTGAAACGGGTGAAGGTTTGGGGACGATTGACTTAGGTGGGCTTCCTTCATTAGGTGCGTGTTCGGCTCCTGATGGGCTCCCTGAAATGGATGAGATTTTCAAATATGGAGATTCTCTCTTCGTCACGCTCCAATGTCTTGACCGATCCGACCCTCAATTGTGGACGGCGGCGACGACCGGGAAGATTGCCCAAATCGATATCCTGACCCACACGATGGTTAATCTCTACGATTTGCCCTCTTGCCGCAACCCCCATGATGCGGGAGTTTCTGGAGACCATCTTCTCATTTCCTGTACAGGAGATTATGAAGGAGGAAACGATGGTGCACTCATTTCCTTTTCTTTCGTGGACAAGGCAGTTACTGTTCTTGCACCTGAATCCGATTTTCCGGGCGAAATCATGGGTCTTGGCGTGGGCGTTGATGACGAGGTTTTCTTGATTCTTTATGATTCTCAGACTACGTTCCAAACGACAGTCGCGCGATGGGACCCCATTGATGGTATTTCCTTAGTCCATGAACCCCAAGATGGATATTGGCACAACCGTATCGCTGTAAAGGAAGGGATGTTGTGGATGGCTGGTGGCTCCACTTGGACGAACACGGCAGGGGTCTATCGCCTAGATCTAGATACCCTCCTACCAGTAGACACCTCTCCTCTTTCAACGGGGTTGCCCCCTCAGGTAATGGTCTGGGTTGGAGATCCCTATTTTGGTGGAGGAGGTCATTAGAGGCTTATGAAGAAAAGTCTGAGTATTCGGAACCTGACTCTAGTCGGTATCATTTTTCTGGCTGCTGGGATGCGCTTGATTCCCCACATACCTAACTTTACACCTATCGCTGCTATGGCACTCTTCGGAGGCGTTCAGTTCTCAAAGAAGAGACTTGCCTACTTGCTCCCGTTGGGTGCGATGGTACTAAGTGATCTCATATTGGGGATTTTCGTCACCAAAACAGGGTGGTGGCACAATGGGATTCCTTTCGTTTATGGAGCGATTGCCTTCACCGTCTATCTAGGTTCACGATTGGGAAAAAATCCTTCAGCGTTGGCTATTGGAGGTGGTGCCCTATCAAGTTCAGTCTTCTTCTTTCTCTTGACCAACTTGGGCGTATGGCTGACGGGTTCCCTTTACCCAAAGACATTGGAGGGGCTTGGGTCTTGTTTCGTGGCAGCGCTCCCATTCTTTCGGAATAGTCTGATGGGAGATTCCCTTTACACCCTCGCTCTATTTGGCGGGTTTGCTTTGGCGGCTCAACGGTGGCATCTTCTCCGAAGAGACTTGGTAATCCGCTAGGAATCCTTCCAGCGGGATATATCCCACAATTCCAAGCCCGTTGTGCGGGCCACCAAGAGATGGCTTCCACGCATTCCAAACGCTGTAGCAGAACCAGTACCCAATCGGAACGCATCAGCCCCCACAATCTGAACCCCAAAAGCACCAGCAACGACACCCAGTCCAGACCCTTCTGCCACTTCAAGCGCTACGCTGGGTAAAGAGAAACCCTTCCAACCCTGTCCCTCATCCTCCCAAAGAGTACCATCAATCGTGGATACCATTTTCTTGCTCCCAATCCGAATACCTGATTGAGGAAACTGATGGAGAACCTTCTTTTCAGGAAATGAAACCAGTTGCCCTCCATCATCCACAGCCAACACACCACTCTCTTGCCCAAAGAGATGGTTGAGTCCCCCCTCACATTCTCCCACCTCTTCCCAACCAGAGCCCTTTCGTCTAAGGAGTCTTCCATCCAACATACCCAACCAGCAACTCCCATCACCCCAAGCGATACTGATGGGGATGCCCTCAATCTCAAAGACCTCCTTCTCTACACAAATCGTTGAATCCCACAGAACGACTTTCTCATCTAGCCCCAGCGAAAGCAGCCCATCGTCTCCATGGCACATCGCAATGATACCCCCTTTGTGGGCTCGTGCCCGGGCGATTTCAGAGAGATGTCCCTTGTCTTGAGATAAGAGGATAAGTTCACCTGATGACAATCCCAGCGCCCATCCGTGGTCTCCGGTAGCTAGAACGACTATGACATTCTCAACGGGGATTGATGAAAGGGGTCTTTCACCTGCTAAGACGCGCATTTCTACAATCCAAGGAGCGTTCATTCCCATCCCCAGCGCTTCCCGAGCTTTTTGGAGGACAGTATCCCAATCCCCTCTCTTCTGGGCTTTCCGAGCCTCACTTTCAACGCGATTCTCCGCTTGGGCTCTTCTTTCCTGTGCCCGCTCTTCCAAAAACCTCTTTGCCCACTTATGCTCCGGTCTAATCGCAACGATTGATCGGGCACACTCTTCGGCCGTATCACCCAGAGCCTCCTTCCCCAAAGACTCTTTCTCCTTGATGGTTCCTGCCTCTGCCTTTTCCAAGCCTTCCTTCGCCCAAGGAACTAATGGAGCCTTTGTAACGATCCTAGAAAAAAGAGCGATTGCTTCGTCCCAATCCTCACTCTTGAGGGTACGAAATGCCTCATCTTTTTTCCCTTCAGCCCAGTTGAGGGCATCAACGGATGCCTTTCCCCCCTCTATCAACCAACTTTGACAATGAGGGCACAAGTTGGCACCTCTCAAAATCGGCTCTTGGCAATAAGGGCAAGGAGTCCGCTCTTTAGTCATTATGGAGTGCCTCCACAGAGAATAGCGTCATCTTTTCTCCTTGAGCCGCCACCAATCCCTTCCCCTCATGGGAGAAGGTAACGAAGACCCGACCCTCCCCCTGGTCATAGAGGAAAGAACCGACAAGAGAGCCATCACGGTTTCGGACTTCAATTTCCCCTCCAGTTTCGTAAGCGAAAAGTGAGCCATCTGCCGTCGTTGCAATATCGTAGGTTTTTTGATCAATTTCAGGTCTCAATTCCAAGAGACGGGTTCCTTCTTCTCGCTCTTCAGGATTTCCACTAAGCCATATTTGACCAGCACTATCCCCCACGACCAATAGGGGTGGCTCCCCCGACAAGATTGCCAAGGCAGTAATCTCTGCCCCAGAAGGAATATCCATCCACCCTCCCTCAGTAAAGTTCTCCAAGGAAAAAAGACTCGCTCGGCGTCCAACAGCGACAGCAATCCAATCTCCATGGACTGCAATTTGTGAAGGGGAAGCGCGTGAAGACATCGTTCTTGCACCCAAGCCATCCGTCCAAACGACGATCCCTACTTTTGACATCACCCTCATCAAAGCACTTTTTCCATCATCACCTACCACAAAAAGGTCAAAGACCTGTCTTTCAGGGCTCACCAGCGAGCTACCTCCACTCAACCATAGCCCCTCTCTGTCGGCAAGGAGAATTCCCCGAGGCGATTGACCAATTGCTTGGATGGGTAATGGCCTACCAGTCGGGCTTACTTCAAGAGGCACCCCGCCTGGCATCCAAGCTGTAAATCCCCCCTTCGTTCCCAAGAGGAACTCTTGGGCGGACGCGTCCCAAGCCAACGAGAAGATATCTTCAGAGAGAGTCGCCGAAGAATGGATACCCTCTTGATCTGCCACCTGCCACAGCGCCTCGCTTGCTAGTACGTTTCTTGGTTCAATCGCAAGGATGCGACCTGCGGCATCTCTCACAGAGTTTGTATCCCCGCCAGCCAAAGCGATATTCAAGTCTGATTGTGCCTCAAGGAGATCCCTCCTGATACCAGCGAGTTCCATCCAAGGGGTGGGCGTCTCAACCAAAGAGCTAGCCTCGTCCAGCAGAGCTGTAATCTCCTCAGCTCCTCCATCTGAAGAGAGGAGCGTCATTACCTTAGATTCCAACTGGCTCAACAACCCACTGGTAGCATTCTCTAACATCGGTAGCACCCATCCAAGAAGGGGTCTTGTGGGGAGCCGCAATAGGAGATCTCTTGCTTCTGAAAACCGATTCTCTTCTATCGCACTCTTTACACTTGATTGTGTCGCCGAAAAAGCACTCTGCGTGTACTTGGCAACGAGGTCGCTTACGCCCGGGTCACTCTGCCATGCGGCCAAGTCATCAAGTGTGCTGGCAGCCTCAGTCCAATCCTCGTCCTGAATAGCACCCCTAGCTTTCTTGACAACATTTCTAGGGGGATGTTCACCACCACCCCCTTGTCCGATACTCCAAATGAGTGTCCCAAGAAGAAGAACGAGAGCCCCAATCACCTTGGGGTCCTTTAGGGAGACTCCTGCCCTAACCTCTTCATCAACGACATCCTTCTCTTCATCACGCTCCTCACCCACAGAAACGGGTGCAATCACCCTCTTGGGTGTCGTTCTTTCAACAGAAGGATGTCTTCCCCATGTACGGACCCCTCCATCAGCAAAGACGCCCGAAAAGACCCTTCCATCAGGAGACCAAGACATAGAAGTAATGCCTTCTGTCTTTTCCATTTCATTCTTCATGCTGATTCCCGTTCTCCAATTGAAGACAGAAAGGGGTTCATATTTTTGGCTAAGGGCTAAGAGAGGATGGCAAGGCGAGAAGGTGATTGTTGAAACTGTACCTTCAAGATTATGTGAGGAAATGGGTGTCCAATACCCCGAGCGGTGGATGACGACAGCTCCATCCTCTGAACCTGTTGCAAATGTCGTCCCGGATGGGTGAATGGCAAGTGATGTGATGGTGTCTCTATGGGAAGCGATTTCTGCTAGGAACGAACCGTCTTTATTCAAGATATGGAATGTCGGTCTTTCACCTACTACCACACAAGAACCATCCGGGAATAAGCCGAGTCCATGGATGCTCCCTATTCCCACTTGGGTCTCCCAAAGAAGCTCCATCGAACTGTGATCCCAACAACGAATCCTCCCATCCTGCCCCCCACCAAGCACTCTTTGGGCATCACCGGCTACCCCATAAACGAATCCTTCTGGTCCTACCAACCGCCCGATAGCCGTTCCATCTTCTGGGTTTAGGATGTGAATAGGTCCTTTCCCCCCCACCACCAAAGCCCCTGAGGGGAGAAAAGAGAGAGAGAGAGCCATCCCCCCAAACCCCTTTGCGACGCGTATGCGTCGCCCTGTTTCTAAATTGGAAAAGAGGACGCGATCGTCCAACCCGCCCGTAACCAAACTCTTGCCATCGGGGCTAAACGCCAGGGATGCTCCCTCGTTAAGGTGTCCCGCTAAGTTGTATGGCTTCATAATGTTGCCGATCTGGTGTTTCCAGACCCAGCGATTATATGGTCGGATTCGATAGGATAGTCTTGTGCACCCTCTATTCGCATTGCTACTTCTCTCTACCCCCACCATCATCGTTCAGAATCCATCTGGTCAATCCGTGGAAGTCGCTGCACAGAGGCTCGTGGTGGGATGGGAAGCGAATACGCTCTTCACCGCATCCCCCAACGAGACAACGCTCTTTTTCGGTTCTGGAGGAGAGCGTATTACGACTATTGAACTCCCAACGGGAGTTGATCTCCACCAAGAAAGAGAGCGTCTCTCTGCTCTAGAAGGCGTAGCTTGGGTTGAATATGACAACCTAAATAGACTCCACGCTTTACCCAACGACCCCACTTGGGGAGATCAATGGACACTCCAAGTCATGAATATGGAGACCGCTTGGGATATTGAGACGGGTGACTCCTCCATAGTCGTAGCCGTTCTTGACAGTGGATTTGACCTAACCAATACGGGTATTGGGTACGCTGCTTGGGACCCAGCAACTGAACTCATTGACTTTGGGAATAACGATGGCGATCCCACTTGGACCACTGCATCTTTGTGCAATCCGGGTGCTTTCCATGGGACGGCTACAGCGGGACTTATTGCTTCAAATGGGAACGATGGACAAGGCATTACGGGTGTGGGATGGGGGCTGAACGTTTTACCCGTAAAAGTGATGCGGGATAGTGATTGTGGCATTTGGGATTCGGATTGGACCGCTGCGTTGAACTGGATTGTGGATAACCGGCCCGATGTGCGCGTGGTAAATATCTCTTTTGGTAGTGAGGGGACGGGTTCGCTCCAGAGTGCTGCTATTGAGAAAGCATGGAATGGGGGCGTCCTGGTGGTCGCCTCGGCGGGCAACTGTGGCGACCCTGCTACTTGGCAAGATAATGGTTGCACAACTCTGAACCCTCTGTTCTTCCCAGCCAGCCTTGACCATGTGATTGCTGTTGCAAGTACAGATGAAGATGATGGGCGAAGTCTCTTTAGTGAACATGGAAATTGGATTGATCTTTCTGCGCCGGGTGGGTTCTCTAGTCCCATAGGGAAACCGATGCCCGTTTGTGGTCTTTCTCCTGGAGCCCCTGGGTGGGGTCCTATTGCAACGGATATTACAGGATCGGATGGGTATAACACGGGGGGGTCGGGTCCTGGGTCTCTTTCACAGGCTTGTGATCCTTCGGGGGGGCGCTACTATAGTTTTTTTGGGACGAGTGCCTCTGCTCCCTATCTATCAGGACTCGCTGCCTTGGTCTTGTCCAAGACTCCCTCCCTCACCAACCAAGAGGTATGGGATCGGTTGTTGGGAACAGCGAGGATTCCTGCGGGGTGGAACAGTAGTGAGATGGGTGTAGGGGTGGCTGATGGTTGAGTGTGGGGCATTTTCAAAGTGCGTCGTTC
>JACNFQ010000101.1 GCA_014384545.1 bacterium
CTCAGCTGCAGTAATGCCACCCAGAGCACACGGGAGATACCCAAGGAGAATTGGAGTGTCCGTTGCTACAATCCATTGAGGGACAGTGAAGCGTTTAATTCCCTGTACCGGGCCGGAGCGGGGAAAATGAATCAAGGAAGTGCAGGCAGATCATCCTAACGGAAGCTGTAGGTCAAGCGGGTGGGGGGGTTAGGGGCTCTGGGAGAGCCAGTGGCTGGGGCGGTGCGAGAGCGCCAACTCCACTGCCGCACGGTACGCCCGGCCCTCTCTTACCAAGAAGCCATTAGCTAGGAGGTGGTTGAGATCCCTCGTCATCGTCTTGATCGTCCTTTTGCCATACTGCCTTGCGATCTCAGGGGTAATCCCCATCAGTTGAGTGGGGGTCATGGGCGCTTGGGAAGTCATGGCTAGCAAGAGGTCTCGCCTCCTCTTGGCAACGGGCCCCGTTGCGACGCTGAACTGACGATGGACCATAGCCTCCCATGTCATTGCCAACTGCCTCGCTTCCACCCATTCCCATTGCTTGCGCAGGCCTTCCACGAATCCCTCCAAGGCGTATGCTAGAAAGGCAACATCCCCACCGTCCACCTGTGAGGAGACCTCCAACTTCCTGTAATAGACGCTTCGGGTGTTGTTGTAGTGATTGGAGAGAAGGTGCGCCGATGGGGCGGGGACCCCTGCCGCCAAGAGGATCTGGAACTCCAAGAGCCGTGCGGTACGCCCATTGCCATCCCCGAATGGGTGGATCCAGACTAAGTAGAGGTGGGCGGTTAGGCTCCTGAGGATACCCCAAGACAACCCGTCCACCCCCTCTTGGGGATCCCAGCCGGAGCCGTTGAGCCACTCTACAAGGCGAGATAAGAGCCGGCGACAATCCTCTGAGGAAGGGCACTTGTAACGTCCCACGTGTCGCGTTCCTTGGCCGATCTTGCCGGGGGCAACACCCTCCTCCACCTCCAAGCCATCTAACAGACCCCCGTTGAAATCTCTAATCCCTTTTTCGGTCACCTCTAGGCTTGCACCGGATTTGGCATCTCTAAGCACGGCGTTGCATCCCGACAGAACATTTTGAATCTCTCTCCCAAGGTAGCCCTGCGACGGCGGAAGGTCCAAGTCGCCCTCAATTTGATCCCGCACCTGCTCTTCGGATAGGGTGTTTCCCTCAATCGCTGCGGACGCTCTGACACCCTTTGCCAAGTAGATCTTCATAAGTTCGTGTCTCAAGGACTCTTCAAGGGGCACCTGCCCCATTCGTTGGCAGAGGGACTTAGCCTCTCCCAATTGAAGCCAAAAAGTTGGGGGCGCATTCCGAAGATCCAGCGCAAAGTTGATCCAAGGGTGTGTCTTGGAGAGAAAGTTGCTCAAATGGCCCATAAAGTGTCTGAAGTCCCAAGGGTGAAGGACCCCTGAAGCAGGGGGATTATAGAGCAATTCTTGTCCAAGAAGATGTCCAAGGAGTTGTCCCACCACATGCTACGCTAGTGTCGCAGGCAGATCCCAGGGGCTGACGCTGCACTGTGGTGATGCCGGCGCGGAGGATTCAAGGGTGAAGACCTAACGGTAGCTATAAGAAGTCAAGCGGGTGGGGGGGAGGAGGCTAGTCTGCCGGCAAGCCAGTCCATCAGGTGCTCCAGCAGCGCCGTGTCCTCCTTGACAGAGCTAAGGTATTGGTCCTTGTTGCGGTTTGCCCATGCCTCCGAAACTCTATAACCAGAGCCTTCCTCTACTAGCTTTACCTTGAAGACTTGGCTGCCGGTCCAACTCCTCATCCACCGTAGCCAATCCCCATCCTGGAAGACAAACCACCTCTCCTCCATGACACTCGGAGCGAACCCCCCAGCCAGCAAAGCGGCTTCCTCTTTTGTAAAGGTCATTTCCAGAGGAATCCGCTCCCGTTCCTTGGGCATGGGTTTCCAATCCCGGGAGTTGGCATCTGCCCCACGGGTGCCAGGTTGCTCAAAGGGTAGCATCAGCGTTCGCTGCCCATCGGTTTAGATTTCATCGGGGTGATACGCCTCCCTTCTAGCCACATCATAGTTTTCAGCCTCCAAAGACTGGAACTCGTCTCGCCTATGTGAAAGGGCGATGACTTGCACATGTCCCGCCTTAATCTGGCGATTGAATACCTGCATCAGGCGCAACGCCCTAGTGGCATCCACATGGGGCTGGGATTCGTCCAAGATTACAGCTACAGGTGGGTACTTGTAGTTGGGGTTTTCGCCCGAGTTGTCCGTATGGAGTTTGGTCGCAACCGCGAGCCTAATAAGGGCGTGGATAACTTGTGTTAGCCCTCCGCTTGCCAGTGCTTCACTTTCTAGAGTCCCCCCCGGTCCAGATAGGTTTTTTAGGACCAAGTTGGCATCCATCTCAATATCTGTCCACTTCCCTTGGGTCACTTGCACCAACCAACCCTCCACCATATCCCTAATAGGTCCTGTTTCTAGGTCTGTGGCATCTGTAAGTGTAGCCTGAAAGCGATTCAATAAGCGTTCTTGTGCCCGTGCCGTTTTCTCTATGTTGGCATATCGTTCCCTAGCTAGAGAAAGATCCGAACGGAGGCGAATCTGTTCGGACTGCAAAGAGGATGCACCGAGGGTTTTACAGTCCCTCTTGATGGTTATTACCTCAGAGTCTAGGTTGCGCTGGTCTTTCTCAAGTTGAGCCTTCGTTCTTTGGGCTTTCTTTAGGGTGTCAAGATGTGCCTCTTTCTCGCTGTCCCTTAAACCCACGAGCTTCTTGAGTTCTCTCAGAACCCTTTCATGGGAGTCCTTATTAGAAGTGAGTTCCTTGTTCTGCATCTGTAAAGTCCCGTGATTGCCTACACTCTCATCTCTACGGGCGGCTTCTCTTCTTTCTAGCTCTCTGTAATTATTCGCTTCGCCTCTCAGCGTGCGGACTTTTTCCTGGAGTTTCAACAGTTGGGGTCGTTTCTTCTTGAGATTCTCATTCGTCTCCGCAAGGACCTCTTCCTTTTTCTTACGAGTGGATTTGAGCGACTTCTCCTCTCTTTCAAGTGTGGAAATGGAGGAAGGGCTTTCCAGCGGTTGGACATCGCCCAGTTCCTTGACCTGAGCGTTGAGAGAGGCTATGCTGGGTAGCTTACTCTGTTCCGCTTCAAGACCGTGCAAAGTCTTAGCTCTCTCTTTCTGTTGGACCAGCCCATTTCTGAATTCGTCAAGTGAAGAATGCCCCAGCGCCTTGAGTTCCTCTTGGCAATCCGCATTCTCTTGAGCCCAGTTTCTCCCATCGCCCGTTTCTTGTGAAAAACTGAGCGAAAACTCCTTGGCGTCAATCCTCAGTTGGCTCCCAAACCGCATCCCCTTCTTCGAATCGGTCTCTGCGCCATCAATAGTCCATTTCGCATCAAGTTCACCTTTCAGATGCACCTTGACTCCCTGCTCAGATCGGAGAATGGACAACATACTCTTAGCGGTATCAAATCTCCCTACAAGCAATTCCATTCCTCGCAATTCTTCTTCAGTGGGGAGTGGGCCAAGTTTCTTCATTGCGGTTATCTTGGTCTCAAGAGCCTGGTGATCGTTTAGTTCCTTTTCAAGACGGATCAACTCTCTTGCTTTCTGTAGACGAACAAGAAGATCATGACTCGCTTCAATCTCCTTGATGTGGTTCTTGACCTCATTCTCTAGGCTTTCCTTCTTCTCTTCCCAAGCATGAACGGTCTTCTGAAGCTCAATCTCCTCGGCTTCCCCCTTTCCAATTTTCTTGGCTGTCTTTGCAGAAACATCTTTCAGCCTAGCTAGTTCTGCATCAATCCTCTCCAATTCACCTATCTTCTCTTTAGTAAGGGTAACAGCGTTTGCTGCCGCTTTTTCCTTCTCCTTGAGCGTCTTAATCTCACCTTCGAGTTTAGTCAGGTCTATCCCCGCCTGATGGGAAGCCTCATGAGCCTTGGAAGCTTCTGTTAGCCTTTTGGCGTTCGTTTGCGCAAGGACACTCTTCTCGTCCAAGGATTCAAGGAGTGTGGTGTACCTAGCCCTCCGTTCTTCCAAATCGGAGAGATCTTGTTCTAATCGAGCAACATTAGTTTTTGCCATTTGTAGGTCGCTACCCTTCTTGGGTTTACCCCTCTTAGTGAGCCGCTTTTCCACTTCTGCACCAAGGTGTTCCTTGACAGCGAGCATTTCAGGGCTGATCGCCCTCTCAAGGCCCAGTGCGGATGTAGCATTCTCTCTTGCAGGTGCCACTGAGTCTATCCCTTGGGGTGCTAACAACCAAGCTAGGATTCCCCAGTCCATTGGGCGTTCCGTCTCTTGTCTTCCCCTCCTTGCTGAAGTACCAATCAAGTTGAGGATCTCGTTGACCCCATCTCTCCCCCTACATAGCTCTGTGCGGTTCTTCCCGATACCCTGGAAA
>JACNFQ010000063.1 GCA_014384545.1 bacterium
GAGCCTCTTTCCTGCTCTCTGTGACCTCCCCCATTGGAGAGAGGCTTGCTGTGACGAATGGCGTAGAGGGGACGATCATTCACCATGAGCTCGCCATCATTCAGGGGACGGTAAGACCTTGGATCCGCAAGGTCAAGGTAGAGGGTCCTAACGGGACGACCCAATGGCCTGCAAGGGGCGGGTACTTTACAGCCTTAGTTCCCCTAGAAGAAGGAAAGAACCGCATTACGCTTCACGGGGGCGGAAAGGAGAGCTTTACCTTGCGGTATCAACCTAGGGAGGAGGGTCCTCGTGTACGCCTCGTTTATCTACTGGCACAAGACGAGAATGAAGACCATCTTTTTGATGCCCCCGAAGGGGGCGCACCAGAAAACCGCGATGCTTCAGCGGCAGCAGCCCGCATCGCATTGGGGGCGAGACTCCTCCAAACAACCACGGCGGAGATGATGCATCGTGGTGGATGGGGGCGAAAGACATTCCGTCTTGAGAGGGATGGGGAGGGCGAACCCATCGTCCATATCCTCCACACCAACCTAACAGAGAAGGCTGCTCGTAGCATGACGGGGTTTCAACTCTGGGGGCACATAAATGGCGAGATTGCCTGCGACGGCGATGAAGGTTCCTGTGGAGAGCTGGGGGGTATCTCTAACAGAGGGCGCGATAAAGTGATTGTCCTTATGGCGTTCACCCACCTCGATCCCAAGACGGGCGAAGTCGTTGCCCATACGGCGCTGGGCGGAGGCGAACTCGCCCTCTTTGGGTCGGCATCGCTCCATTCTTGGCCCACATCAGTTGACGAGGTCCCCGATGCCTTTATGGATAGTACGCGGTACAAAGATATCTCTCCTCGCCTCCATGACGATTCCCACGGCAGGGGGACCTTTGGGGCAGCAGCAAGCACCACACTGGGCGCTGTGCTCCACGAGCTAGGGCATACTCTGGGGCTTCCCCACCTCGGCGGGGAATGGGTGATGCAACGAGGATTTGACAATAGCAACCGAGCGTTCCTCTCGGTGGAGATCGTGGGCTCTCGGGGGGGGAGGAGGGCAATCTCTCCGGGCGAAGCACCCCTCTGGCACCCCCTACATACCCTCCACCTGGCCCACAGTCCGTGGTTGGGAGGAAACGGAGACTTCCCGCCCCCTGTTCCTGTAGTAGAGGTAAAAGGAGGGGAGGTTTTTGTGGTGGGTGGGGCGCCTCTAACCTACCTTGCTGGGTGGGCCGACAACCACTACCTTTCCTATCAATCGTGGCCTGAAGGCGGATTCGAGAATGGGACGGTTCCCAGTGAGGATTACTTTACAGAAGGACCCTACCAATCTGTTGCACTCCGCTCCCAGAATATCTTGGGTGGTGGGATGGAGCGCGGATGGGGTATCGGTTTCTTGACGCCACCCAAAAAGACCCCACTTGGTCCCCTCGCTGTTCTGTGGCGGACTTGGGGGGTGGATGAGGCAGGAGAGACCACCGCAAGGTGGGAGGGAGTTACGGGGATGGGAGAGCGCATCCCACCGGTCGTTGGGGGGTCTGCTCCTGACAGAAACGAAGTCTACTGTGCCCTCCTTCCCGTTCCTGCCGAAGGGGAGGGGCGAGTGGTGGTGGATGCTACTCCAGACGGCATCCCGATGAGAACGATCGCCAACTGGGAGGAGGGGGCAGACAAGATGGAGATGAGTAGACCTTGGATTATTGCGCACCGAGGCGCCTCTGCCGCAGCGCCCGAGAACACACACTCTTCTTTGGATTTGGCGTGGCAGTTGGAAGCTGATGCTGCCGAAGTGGATATCAGGCTTACGCGTGATGGAGTGATCGTCTTGATGCACGACAGCACGGTGGATCGAACGACCGATGGAGTGGGGCGTGTGAAGGAACTTACGCTGGAAGAACTCCAAGGATTGGATGCGGGATCGTGGAAGGGCGAGGAGTGGGAAGGAGAACGCGTTCCCACCTTGGAGGACGTCTTGGCGCTCCATCCTGCCCACGGACAACGGTTGGTTGTGGAGATGAAAACGGGTCCCGAGATCCTCCCAGAACTCCAACGGGTCGTTGAAGCCTCGGGGATTGATCCTTCAGAGATTCTCTTCACTTCGTTTGATTTTGAGGTGGTCAAAGGAACAAAGAGAGTGCTTCCCTCCTACGAGGCGATATGGCTTGTTGCCTCCTTTGATACATCGATGATTGCCCAAGCGATAGACCACGGTATTGATGGGTTGGATATCCACTACAGCTCCATCAACGCCGATTCGGCGGCGTGCGTTCTGGGTGCTGGTCTTAGGTTGGTTTCTTGGACGGTTAACGATGTGGTGGAGGGTATTCGGCTGAGATTACTGGGTGTGGAGGGCTTTACAACAGACCATCCCCAAGCGATGCGGGACGCTCTATTTATAGATTGAGCCCTCCTCTCTCATTTGAGATTGAAGAGGGAGGGAGCAAGAACGCCTTTCTGAAGGATGGAGAGGTGGCTGTCCATGTAGAGACTTCGAGGGGATCTTCCCGTCTTGTCGTCGCCCTAGTCCTTTGGGTTGCCATGGTCTTCCCTTCGGCTCCTGCGGAGCCTCGTCCAGGGGGCAGAGCCCCTAGGCTAAGGGGAGCGTTGCGGGACGCGCCTGGAGAGACGAACCGCCTCCCTTTGAACGGCATGCGTATCGGCGCTCTGCAGGATTCACTCAGGGACCCCTGACTTTACGTTTCGTGGGGTTGATGGGAATTACATCCCCTATAATAGGGCTGTAAGTAAAGTGAAATCCCTTGAGTTCTTCGCCATCTATCCCGTCTTCTCCTTGGAGGAGGCTGTAGGGGCAGGTCTGTCTACGGGCGGGCGGGCGGGCACCTTGGATCTTCTGAAATACCATCTGGACACTGGGCGGCTCAAGCGCGTGGCCCGAGGGATCTATGCGGTCGTCGCCCCGGGTGTGGGTCCGAAGCGATTCCAGCCAGACCCCTTCATAGCCGCTTCGGCTGTGCGACCCGACGGTCTGTTTTCCCATCACGCAGCTTTGGAACTTCTGGGGGCCGCCCATTCCGTTTGGCGCGAGGTGACCTTGTACACGAATCGCCCTCACCGCCCCTTGGCCTTGCGAAGCGAGGTGCGGTTTCTGCACCATCCGACAGCCCTTGTCGCTTGCCGAGATACGTTTCTCGGGACGCGCAAGGTAGAGCGGCAGGGGCGGGTGTTGCGAGCCACTGGACCTGAGCGGACCTTGGTGGAAGGGTTGCGCCGACCCCGCCTGGCAGGCGGGTTGGAAAACCTGGTGGCGTCCGCTGCGGGATTTCCTGTGCTCGATTTGGATCTCGTTCTCCATCTCCTCGAGGTCTACGCCACCGGGGTCCTCTGGGGTGCAGCGGGGTGGTTCTTGGAGACACACAAGACGGCCTTTGCGGTTCCCCAGAGCATCTTCCAACGCTTGGAGGACCGTCGCCCGGCTACACCGCGGTATCTTTTGCGAGACAGCCGGGGCGGTAAATTCGTGCGGCGCTGGAACCTGATCCTCCCGCCAGGGGCGGAGAGTTGGAGCGAGCCGGATGCCGGTTAGCCTCCCGTTCCTCCAACGCTGTGCCGCCGAGACGGGGTTCGGGGAAGCGGCTCTGGAAAAGGTAGTGCACCTAGGGGAGCTGGCATCCCAGATCTCCAGCCATCCTCTTTTGGGAAAGGTTTTGGCTCTGAAGGGCGGCACAGCACTGAACCTCTCCCACGGCGAGCCCGCGCGCCTTTCCGTGGATTTGGACTTCAACTACGTTGGATCCCGGGGAAGAGCCGACATGTTGAAAGCGCGGCCAGAAGTGGAGGAGACCATAGAGAGGTTGGCTAGGCGTCTGGGATACCGAACCCAAAGGTCAGTGGATGCGCATGCGGGGCGAAAGGTCTACCTTCGCTATTCCTCGGTTTTGGGCTCGACCGATCGAGTGGAAATCGACTTGAATTACCTGTTCCGCGTACCTGCCGGAGAACTGCGCCATCTCGCGCTGTGGCAGCCCGGGGGACTGGACCGGCCCCGGGTTCTCGCAGTCCCCTTGGTGGAACTCCTTGCGGGGAAGATCAACGCCCTGTTGGATCGGGTCGCCGTCAGGGATCTGTGGGATGTCAGCAGGTTGTCGTCCACCGAGCCGGAGACACTCGCTTCACCGCGGTTCCGCGCATGGTTTTTGGCTCTGTCGGCTGTCTTGCCCCTTCCGCTCACCAAGTACGGCAAGGAGAGGCTGGAGACAAGGGTGACCACGGAACAGATCGGAGAGCGGCTGCTTCCTATGTTGGCTATGGGGCAGGAGGCGGTGGCTGAGGATCTCATTGACCGGGCGTGGGCGGTGGTTGCCCCCCTTCTCGATCTGAAGCCCAAGGAATTGGAATATGTTGAAAGGCTGCAAGAGGGGGACTTGCGACCCGGTCTGCTTTTTCCCGACGACCCGACCATGACCGATCGGGTCGCCAACCATCCAGCAGTCCTTTGGAGATTGAAGAATATCCGCCGTCACATCGGTCTCTAGAGCGGATTCGGGCTCGCATTCTCGCGACGTCTTCGCCAGCAATCGGGTCGGGGTTTCCCCCGTTCACCGCCACATCCACATGGAAAACAAAACCCTCTTCCCCCGCCCTGAAGGGGTAGCCCGCCCTTGCCACCCTTTCCATAGGTACAAACCCTCATGCAAACCGGGTACAAACGGTTCGCCCAAGCGGGTACAATCAGTACGCCAAACCAAGTACAGAGAGAACGACATCAGGGAAAACCGAGCAGATTCAAGCAACCTAGAGAGCCCACTGGTGGAGGGCAGAAGGGCGATGGAGGTATACCAGCCGCGCATAGTTGAGGGTAGGGCAGCGGCGTGCGTTCTGGGTGCTGGTCTTAGGTTGGTTTCTTGGACGGTTAACGATGTGGTGGAGGGTATTCGGCTGAGATTACTGGGTGTGGAGGGCTTTACAACAGACCATCCCCAAGCGATGCGGGACGCTCTATTTATAGATTGAGCCCTCCTCTCTCATTTGAGATTGAAGAGGGAGGGAGCAAGAACGCCTTTCTGAAGGATGGAGAGGTGGCTGTCCATGTAGAGACTTCAAGGGGATCTTCCCGTCTTGTCGTCGCCTTTCCCGCAGGAAACCTAGGTGTAGCCGTTTGGCTAGAGGATGGTACTTTCCAAGTAGAGGGTGCGTTGTCCCCTTCCATTCAGAAAGAGGGCATGAGAGGGGTCTCCTTCTCGCTCACTTCTCCCCAGAAGAGACTCTGTATCACAGAGACGGTCTTAGCCAATATCCGATTCATCCGTTCTCGCTGTGCCCAGGGGGTTCTTCCCCCCGAGGTTAGCTCCTCTCCACCAGCGTTCGCACCTTGGGTTTGGGAGAGGGTGTTGCTGGACGGGAATAAAGTCAGGTTCTCCCTCCACCCCCAAAGAGGAACATCTATAACATCAGATCCTCAAGGACGAATCAAGATCCAAGGGGGAAAAGATGGAATTTCCCTCCACGCAGAGGTGCTTTCGGATGCCCCCCCTCTAACCCCTCTCCCACCTGAGGCGCTGGTTCAGGAGGAGGCTGCAAGTTGGGTTGGGGTGCACGCTCTGGAGTTCTTGGTGTTCAAAGAGCTTTTTGGAGCGGGAAGTTGGAGGTATCTCACCTACTTTGGGAGAGATACCCTCATCACGCTTGCACTCCTCAAGCCGATATTGAAGAAGGAAGCACTCTTTCTTGGGTTGAGGAGTGTCCTAGAGCGTCTCTCCTACAAGGGGGAGGTTGCCCATGAAGAGGAAGTGGGAGAGTTTGCCGTTTGGGAGAGGATGCGTCACGACGAAAAACCTTCTTCTGCACCAAGATTGGACAGGAAGATGATTGACGACGACTTCCTCCTTGCTCCCGTCTCGGCTCTCCTCTTGCTGGGGCAAGCGGAGAGCACGTGTCAGGAGTTCTTAGACGGGGTGGACCGTTCTGGGAGGACTCTTCGTGATGCTCTCTCCTTGAATCTGGATCTCGTAGTCAGTTTGGCAACGCCCTATGGAGAAAAGCCTTCTAGGGAGAACTTGATTCGGTTGAAATCGGGTGTTGTTGGTGATTGGAGGGACAGTACCGACGGGTTGTGCGGGGGGCAATACCCGTATAGTGTAAATGGTGCACTTGTCCCTGCAGCACTAGCGGCGGTGATTGCACTCTCGCGAATCCTCCCAGACCCTGAGAGGGTTGAAAGAGCAAAGAGACTCCTCGCTGTTTGGGAGGGTGCCACGGCACACTATAGGGTGGTGGTCCCTCAGGGGGAGGCAAGGGAGCGAATCTCTGCTTGGGCAGAAAGGAACGGTTTTGATGCCACAGTGGCCCTCTCCCAAACCACGGAACGCTTGGCATTCTCCGCACTCTCGCTGGGGGGTCACGGAAAGCCCATTCCCATTCTCCATTCAGACATTGTCTTTGACCTCTTCTTCAAAGAGCCTCATCCAAATTGTCTCGTGGGCATTCTTGATACGCTCTTCCGACCTTTCCCTTTGGGGTTACTTTCGCCAGTAGGGTTGATGGTAGCCAACCCCGTTCTTGCTCCCAGTGATGTTCAAGAACGGTGTACGAAGAACCACTACCACGGCACGGTTGTCTGGTCGTGGCCTATGGCGATGGCTGCAGCGGGGTTGGCGCGCCAACTTAGCAGAAAGGATTTACCCTCTATACTGCGAGAGAAGGTAGAAGACGCCCAAGGTGCCCTGTGGACGGTGATTCAGGAGAACGGGGCGTTTGGTCAGAGCGAATTGTGGAGTTGGTGCTCTGAAGGGGATGCAATGGAGGCTGTTCCCTTCGGTGCAGACCAGAGACACCGCACGGAGGGTAATCCGATTCAGTTATGGAGTGTGATGGGGCTTGCTCTTGAGCCACCAACGATCACCTAGGGTAGCCCCGGCATGACCTAGTTGCAGTTAGCGAAGCAGCCAAGGGCTGTGCGGAGAAGCCAATCTGTTAGGAGGGGGTGGGGTGCGAGACCTTTTCCATCAGAGAGATAATCAAGGCCCTCTAACACATCGGTATAGGGGCCAAAACCTGCTACACGGAGAGGAATCACGATCGCTGTTCCCAAGGCAGAGGCGTCTTCAACGAATGAACGAATCCGTTTTTCAGCTGCTTCTCTGGGGCCTTCCCAATCTTCTCGGAGTGTATCTACCCGCACTTCACGGTATCCATCCCTTGCCAAGAGACGTGCATGTTGGCGCATCGCACGGAGCCAAGCATCGTTCTCTTCTTCATTTCCTGTTCCGTGGGAGAGGATTAGAACACTCTCTGTAGAAGGATCTACCGAGAGAGCTTGGGCACGCTCGCGGAGGATACGCCCCACACGAGAGTCCTCAATAAGGTTTTTTGGAGACCAAAGAAGGGTCGCTTCGGTCTTGACTTGAGATAATGGGTGCATCGAATAAGGAGGTGGTTCATCAGAGAAACCCAAGATGTAATGGTTGGCTCCTTTAAACGAGGAAGATGAGAGGAAGAGAGGCAATACAACGATTCGTGTTGCTCCCTGCTCCTCCAGCATCGTTAGCGAGGTTTGAATCGTTTCGGGGTTTGCCATCCCAAAGGCGACCTCCACGGGGAAACGCTCCTCCAAGGGTGTCACAGTTTCATGGATAAGAGCGTTCCATGCCTCTCCGCCGCCATGTGCCAGCACCAAGATACCCCAATGGGAAGAACAGCCTGCCAAGAAGAGGGCAAGGATGGGGACGCCCTTATTGAGAATCGCTCGCATTAGGGGATTATACGACTATGGTTTCCCTCACGGAGTAGACGGATGCCAATGCGTGGAATCTGAATGTGGGCAGGCGTGGACATGAGGGACGGAGACCAGAGAAGGACGCATGCGTCCGGCTCTGCGCCGGAGCACCCGACATGGTGGCTCGGAAAACCACAACCCCCGACCTAACGGAGAGCCACAACCCAGCCCCTAACGGATTCATGGTGATTGCGGGGGGGTGGAAGACCCAGTGACTAAACAAGGGCCGGCAAGAACCTAGACAAGAGTTCCCCCGACTGTGCCCAACGCGTTATCGGCAAGAGGTGTCCTCCTGTCGCAAAGGACTTCACCTTAGCGTGGGGGTGCAGGGCGTGCAATCCTCTTTGCGCCCCCCGTGGAATCGTGGCATCATCTTCTGCATTCACAAGGAGTACGCGGTTGTGCCAGTTGCGAAAGTCGCCTAACCGAAAAGAAGTGTCCCTAAAGAATCGGGGAACGGCTCGTAGTGTTATAGCCCCAATCTCTTCCATACTCAGTCTTTCATTCCCCTCTGTAAGGAACTGGGTCCAAAACGACTTCTCTCCATCGCTAACTGTTCGTAAGTGGGTTCGTTCTAGCCGCCGTGGATAACCCCATCGTGCCCACTTGTCGGGAACCTGCATTGATAGCCGGGCTAGAAAAGTCAAGCCTGATGTAAAAGCCCAATGGATACCCGACGAGTTCAACGGTGTAGGTGCAGCGGTATTAAAGAGTGAAAGAGAGAGAACCCTGTTGGGCATATGGTGGGCAAGCGCTTGGGCTGCCATCCCCCCAAACGAATGTCCCACCGCATGGAACTTATCCACTCCGTGGGCATCCATCACACAGAGGCAGCCGGATACCATCTCTTCCATCGTTTCAATGGGTGGGGGCGAAGGTGCTACGAACCGAAACTGACCCGACAGAGCGTCTGCTACAGGAAACCAAACCTCAGCTTTTCGTAAACTACCCGGTAAGAAAAGGATAGTCTCGTTTCCTTTACCACCCGAATAGATCTTCCAGACTCCATGGGGAGTGCGCACTTCGCTCTGTTCACAACCCGCCATGAACCGGGCATGGACCCGATTCAACGATTCAACAGCACCACCCCGATTCACAAGCCTATTATCCTTTACCTTCTACAATAGGACGATGAAACAGTTCGTTCTTGCCCTTTCCCTCACTCTGCTTGGTGCCACGATGGCGTCAGAGGACTCTTTAGTTATCGCCCAAGCCGCTAGTGAAACCTATGTAGAGATTACGAATCGGGTTATGCCTGCCGTTGTAAACATTCGTGTAGAAGCATTTGTACAAAGACCTCGTGGAGACCAGCGGTTTTTCTGGCCCTTTGGTCCACCCCCTACTGAAGAGGAACCCAATAGAGAGTTTACGGAAAACGGGGGTACGGGGTTTATTGTGGATGCTTCGGGGTTGGTGATTACGAACTACCATGTGGTAGCCAATGCTCAAAAAGTCCGGATTACCCTTAGTGATCAGACCGTTCTAGATGCAGAGATTGTGGGGGTAGACCCCACGACCGATATCGCTGTTTTGCGGGTTCAAGGTGAGGGTCCTTTCCCCACTATAGAGCTAGAAACAACCCGTAAACCCCAAGTGGGCGAGTGGGTCTTGGCGTTTGGCAACCCCCTTGATCTTCCCTTTACGGTAACGAGTGGCATTGTGAGTGCACGCGGGCGCAGATTGGGGATTCTGGCGGGGACGGGCGGGGCGTATTCGGTTGAGGACTATATTCAAACAGATGCGGCAATCAACGCAGGAAACTCGGGTGGCCCGTTGGTGGACCTAAATGGCAAAGTGATTGGCGTAAACGCCGTGCTGGCTAGCCCTACAGGGGCGTTTACTGGTTATGGATTCGCTATCCCTGCAGAACTGACCGCCAAAGTGATGGAAGACCTCGTCTTGTATGGCGTGGTTCTACGAGGCATCATGGGCGTCATGGTTGAACCTGTTTCCTCCTTAGATGCAGAAGCATTTGGGTTGCCTTATCCAGCGGGAGCAAAAGTGGTGGGGCTGTCTGGAAGCAAGGCGCAACCGGGTCCAGCCATGGCAGCAGGGATTCATCCCGGAGATATCATTTGGTCCTTGAACGGTACGTTAGTTGAAGACCCTGGCACCCTGCAAAGAGTGACAGCTTTGGGGCACCCGGGGGATGTGGTGCAAGTCTTACTATATAGAGAGACCCACATCTTATCGTTTCCAGTAGTATTAGGAGAGAGACCCTCTGAAGATCCCCTGAAGGCACCGCCTGTGACGAAGGAAGAAGAAGAGCCCCGCCCATTAGGTATTGACATTCGCCCCTTGGATGATGATGCGTGGGCTTTGGCTGAACGCGCCCTTCCTAGTTGGCAAGCTGAAGAACGTCCCACGGGGTTTCTATTGGGGGGTGTCCAGTTTGGTTCGGCGGGTTGGGAAGCGGGTATTAACCGGTATATTGGCTATGTGGTGATTTCTGTAGATGGCGTTACCCTCAAGAATCCCAAGGATTTTGCACAGGTCGTTTCCAAAGCCAGCCCGGGCGACTTGGTTCTGTTGGGCATTATCGGTCCCCAAGGGTATAGCAACACCCTCCCCATCCGCGTCCCCAACCCGTAGCCTCAAGAGGAATCCGTTGGGGTCCGGGGCGCAGTGGGGGTCGGCGGTGCCCAAGGGGAAGGAGGGGCTGGGGGGGGTGCGATGGGAGGGGGAGGCGGAGTAGGGGTGGGGTCGGAAGGAGAGCGTATGCCACCCCCTCCGCAACCTAAGGCGGACATAACAAGGAAAGGGGGGAGTCGCCTGTGGGGTCTCATGGCGTTGGTGAGTCTAGCACAGTGAAGGGCACTGTCTCACATGCATCTGTTGGGTGTTTTTCCTGAGGGTTGGATATATCTTGAGGGGAAGGGGGAGGGCGTCCCTAGCACGTTCCACAAATCCCATGTCCAACGGAATGGAGGAGGCGGCGGCGGTTCCACGGGATGGGGGAAGGGGTGCTAGAGATTAGTCGTCTTGTTGGCGGTGTTTCCTCTTTCGGGGTAAGCGCCCCTTTTTTCCTTTCTTGGTGGAATGGAAATGGGACTTTTTCCAGAAGGTTTTTAGGAACGCCAAGATGCCCTTAGACCCCCCCTTCTTCTTCTTTTTTCTCTTCTTACTCCCCATCTAGAAGTTGCCGCAGCCACACCAAAGATTCTTCTCTGCGCCATTGGCGGGAAGAAAGGGGACCAAAGGCGACATCGGTATGTCTCCCCAATCCCACCACCCTGTAGTCCACTTCAACGCCACCTTCACGCAACTTTGATACGAGACTATTGGTAGATGGTGCAGGGACAATACTATCCAGCCCCCCCTGATAGATGAGTAAGGGTGCGGTTTGGTGGTAAGTCTGGATATCGTTCTCTACAAACCCCTTCTCCAATGCTGGCCATGCCGACAGATCGCCCTCTTGCCAATCATGGATTAGCGTGTCAGAGAAGATAGCAGAAGGGTCTTTACCTATTCCCCTAACAAAGGAATCATTCCCACCTTGACACTTCGAAGCGGCTAGGGAATCGATACGGGCTTCCATTCCCGGTGCCCAAACAGGGGGGCCTTCGTTCCCATAGTGGTCCAGCCAAGAGTGGACAAGCCATGCGTAGTAGGCCAAGTGGGTTCCTGGGACATCTACATACGCTCCCCAGCCCTCTAGAGAAAGATGGGAGGGTGCTGCGGCACCAAAAGCCCGAATAGCTAACTCCGGTGCATAACCCTCATGTTGGGCAGCGGTGCCGATAACGGCATGCCCTCCTTGTGAAACCCCCACCACGGCACTCTTCCCACTTAGAGGAATCTCAAAGATTCTCCCCAGATTTTCCATCGCACGAAGCGCATCCAAGATAGAGCGACCCTCAACTTCAGAGACCAAGTAAGGGTGGTTCCCCTCCGTGCCCAACCCTGCATAGTCCACAGCGACCCCCACCATTCCCCTAGCTCCCATTGAACCTGCTAGATCTACACCGTAAAGGGAGTTGCCCGGTGCACATACATCACCCGTTCCCACCGTCCAAGGTGCCAGTGCAACGACATGCCAACCAAGGGGAGGAGGTGCCAACCCAAAGGGAACAGTGATCGTTGCCCTTGCCGTCCGTCCATCCGAAGCGAAAGAGACTTGATAAACGGAATAGCCATTCTCCACCTCTGTCCCTATCCCGATCTCATTAGCGATTTCTTCCCTTCTGTAATCGCCCCATAGGGTGATGGACTTTAGGCATCCATTATGGACACAATCGGGTCGAACACCTTGATCCCAATCTTCCCCCACCCAAGACGCCAAAGCAAGATAGGCGACCATGGCCCCCTTTCGCCACCTCAGCGAAAAGTTCAGGTTGGCGGTTCCTCTTTGAGAAGGATGCGCGACCAAAGGGCGGATGCGATAGCAGCCCCAAGCAAAGGACCAATCCAATAAAGAGCCGTTTGGGAGAGGTTTCCAGACATTAGGGCAGGACCCAAATGGCGGGCGGGATTCATCGCAGCACCCGAAACGGCACCCCCAGCTAAAACGCCCATCACCACAGCCAATCCAATAAAGAGCCCTCCTGTAAAGGAGTTCGCTTTGGTGTGAACCGCGGTGCCAAAGACGGCACTTACTAGTAGGAAGGTAAGGACGATTTCCATCGCGACACCCTGTCCCATAGAGACTCCACCACCCAACGCAGGGGCGCCGTGTCCGATGCGGGTAAGCGCTTCAGGTGACCATACCAAAGTAGCTAAGAACGCACCCACAATCCCCCCAGAAATCTGAGCAATGATGTAAGGGAGAAGATCTTTTTGGGGGAACTTACCTGCCATCCAAAGCGCTAACGAGACGGCTGGGTTTAGGTGGGCCCCACTGATTGCAGCGGTGGCAGCCACACCAACCCCAATCGCCAGCCCATGGGCTAGCGCAATACCTGTTAGTCCAAGCGCCCCACCAGTGGATTCGTTGGAGGCGATTGCCCCAATTCCCACAAATACGAGGGCAAAAACCCCCAAAGCCTCTGCGATTAAACGTCTCATATAGACCCCCTTGGGACTTTAGCATCCGTCCCAAAGGGATGATAATCCCCCGATGGCAACAGAAAAGGCGGATTAGATGATGAAGAGCAAAGGCAGAACAGCAAGAAGTCAAAACCCCGTGAGCCCTAGGTCTCTTTTGATTGGGTTGGTCCTTGGGTTGGTGGGGGGGTACTTTTTGGGGAGAAGTGAATCGCCCGTGTCCCAGACTGGGCTGCCCCCCAATCATCCTTCCACGGCAGGGACAGGGGATGTGGGGCCCGTGATGGATGATGCCACACGCATGGAGATGGAAGCTTACCGGGAAGAGTTGGAAGCACTAAGGGGTGTGTGGGAAGAGGATAACGAAGATTGGGAAACAGCCTTGCGCGTGGCAGAGATGTATTGGGAGGTGGCGTTCTATCCCCAAGCTGTTACATGGTATGAGAGGGCTTTGGCTCCGCGCCCCAACCCAGATATTCAAAATGACCTAGGGTTTGCCACCTTGCTAGCTGGCGATGTTCAGGGTGCGATTGAGGTGCTAAAAGACCTAACGGGGAAGCACTCCGATTATGCCCGAGGTTGGCTCTCTTTGGGTGTGGCGTATCTCTATGGAGAAGAGAACAGGGTAGCGGCAATGGAAGCGCTATCCCATGCAGTCTCTTTGAACCCTACCGGAGAGATTGGGGGGGAAGCTGCCCGCATTCTGGACGAGATGAAGGAGGGCAATGAGTAGTTCTTCCTTGATGCTAATGGCAAAGGGGTTGGTTGCGGGGTATGGTGGGGCACCCGTACTATCTGGATTGGATGTGGATATTCCGAAAGGGGAGCGTTGGGCTCTTGCAGGGGCAAACGGCGCGGGAAAAACGACCCTACTAAAGTTGGCGGGTGGTGTCATCTCAATCAGTTCGGGTGTGCTTGAAGTGATGGGCGGCAATCCCTCCCATGCATCCATACGAAGACGAATAGGGAGTTTAGGTGCTGGAGATGGGTTTTATCCCACCATGACTGGGCTAGAAAACCTCCTGTTTTTTCAGTCGCTAAACGGTGAATGTGATAGGGATGATGCCGAACGCCATTTAGAAGGTCTTTCACTCGTTCCCAGCAGGATGCCTGTATCTGCTTTTTCCACAGGCATGCGTCGGCGCTTAGCATTAGCTAGATTGGCATTGGGCCATCACGAGGTGCTCTTGTTGGACGAGCCGTTTCGGGGGTTGGATACAGAAGGGTGTGCTTGGTTAGATAGCTGGTTAGATGCCCGACATCAAGCGGGAAAGGGATGGATATTGGTCTCTCATGATGCAGGGCGTATCACCCGCCATGCAGACCATGTGGCAAGGTTAGCGGGAGGTGTTGTTCACGCAATCGAGCGAACAGGGGGGGTGCGGCGTTGACGATTTGGCGAACGACGTGTGCTCTTTACCGCCGAGAAGCGGGGATGATAAGGCGAAGACGGGGGCCCCTGGCAGGGATTCTCCTCTTTGCGATTGCACTTCTCCTTATTGGACAGGTCGCCTTTGATCCCAACCCTACAGAGACTATCGCTTTGATTCCTGGTTTGATTTGGTGGGCAGGATTGATGGCAAGTGGTTTGGGGCTAGCACGCCTTTGGGATGCGGAAGGGGACGCTGCGTTGCGCGATGCCCTGTTGGCAACATCAGCAGACAGGGGGGGGATGGTGCTGGGTAAGGCTTTGTGGGGGGCGACACTCTCTTTTCTTGTGTTGGGGGGAACTACGGTTGCGGCGTTTTTCTTCTTCAACCCGTTGTTTCAGTCGCCCAATCTAGGTGGTCTCCTATTGGTCCTAGCAGTGGGTGCTTTGGGATTGGGCGCTTTGGGGGCGTTGTTTGGGGCGGTTGCTGCAGGGCTGCCAACGAGAGATTTACTTCTACCACTTCTGCTTTACCCTGCCGTAGTCCCCCTTCTGTTGGGGGTCGTTAGTTTGACAGCGGAGGTCTTAGATGGGGGTGGCATAGGAGGATCGTGGCTTAAGGTTGTTCTCGTTTTCGATTTCGTTGCCCTATTGGCAGCAGTTGGGTTAGGGGAGGCGGCATGGGAAGGATGAAAAAGGGTATAACTCTCAGGGAGAATACCCCAAAGTAATGAAAGTCATACCAAAATGGTCAATCGCTGTTCTAGCGGTATATATTCTGGGGCTTTATTGGGCTCCCACAGATGGTGCGATGGGCGAGTCGTATCGCCTTATCTACCTCCATGTCCCCTTTGCTTGGAATGCTCTTTTGGGCACCTTCCTAGCTGCAGGAGCCGCTGGGATATACCTCTGGAAACGAGAAGAGGAATGGGACCGCACAGCACAAGGGCTGGTGGAAGCATCAGCCTTCTTGGCGGCGATGGCGTTAGCTACAGGCTCGCTTTGGGGACGGTATACATGGGGAGTATGGTGGACGTGGGATGCCCGTCTAACGACTTTTCTTATTCTCTTCCTTCTGTTGGCTGGAACTATCGTCGTTCGAGACATGCTAGGCACAACACCACGAGCCCGACGAGCAGCATCTATCGTAGCGATTGTCGCTGCATTAGATGTACCCATCGTTCATCTTAGCGTCCGGTTGTGGCGCACGCTTCACCAAGATGCATCGGTCCTAAAACCCGATCGTCCTTCTATGGATGCTGAAATGTTGTGGGTCTTATTGGGTGGTGCGGTCGCTGTGGGGTGGTGGCTCTTTGCCACGGCAGGGGCACGGATGAAAGCGCTAGAAAAAGTGACCAAAACAGATGGGTACATCGCAGAAGGATCTTCCTAATGCCGCCCCTTACTTTCGTTCCAGTCGCTTATCTGATTGCGTTCATCTTGATGGTTTACTTTTATCAAAGGGCAGGTCGTACCCCATGAATCGACAAGCTAAGACGCTACTTGTGGCTGCGGTCGCGATAGGTTGGCTCGTCTTCTCTGGCATAAAAGAGGCATCCGTCTATTTCAAATACCCTTCGGAGCTAACCCCTACTGTTTTGGCGGAACTGGGTCATGAAGAGCTCCGCATTGGCGGGATGGTCGCTGGCGGTTCGTTGGAGAGGGAAGGGAGTGATATTCGTTTCGTGATGGTGGATGATGGAGAGGGGCAGGTTTTGGTCCATTATGTGGGGATTCCGCCCGATATGTTTGCAGAGGGGCGGGGCGCAGTGGTTGAGGGGAGTTTTACGATGGAGGGGGTATTTGAAGCCCATACTCTTATGGTGAAACACGGAGAAGATTATTCCGCCGAAGAGCATCCCGATCGCGAAAACATCCGTTCCGATTTTGGTACAGGAATCCCCGACCCCGGAGGGTAGTTTGGTCCTTTCATCTCTCCCAGTTCTTCTGGGCCGATTCGGTCTTTGGGCAGTCGCTGCGGGCTCCCTTTGGGCTTTGATTGCTACAGTTGTTTCCATGCGGAAGGGAGGGGGGTGGGCAAGGTCTGCCCGACGGGGAATGGTCGTTGCTTTGGTGGGGGCGATTCTTGCTGCAGCAGGGTTGGAGTGGGCTCTTTTTCATCACGACTTTTCTTTGCCCTATGTCGCTAGTGTCTCTGCAAAGAACCTCCCCTCGCTATATCTGTTCTCGGCTTGGTGGGGCTCTTTGGAGGGTTCATTACTTCTCTGGTGTCTCTTGGTTTTGGCTTTCGCTGTTCCGGCCCAACAGACGAAGGGGATGGGAGAGAAGGTACGTCGCGCATTTCCGCTCTTGCCAGCGGCAACCGCCCTTTTCTTTGCAGGGGTCATGTTGCGCTTTGCCAATCCGTTGAGTGGTTGGCCTGGTGGGGGCGCTGGCCCCTCTGACGGTATCGGGCTAAACCCCTTACTTCAAGATCCCGGCATGGCGTATCACCCTCCTCTCCTTTACTTAGGGTTTACGGGCCTTGTTGTGCCCGGCGCGTGGGCATTGGCGATACTGTTTACAGGTGAAAAAGAAGACTGGACCAAGCCCACGCGCCGGTGGGTGTTAGCAGCATGGGGCATGTTGTCTGCGGGGATTCTCTTGGGTAGTTGGTGGGCGTACCATGAGCTGGGGTGGGGGGGGTGGTGGTTTTGGGACCCTGTAGAAAACGCCAGCCTGATGCCTTGGTTGGCGCTAACAGCGTATGCCCATGGTGCTTTGGCGCAAGAGGCACGGGGGATGTTACGCAGGTGGAACTTGGGGCTACTCCTTTTGGCGTATGCTTTGACTCTCTTTGGAACGTTCCTAACCCGTAGCGGCATTCTGACGAGTGTCCATGCGTTTAGTGAAAGTGGTTTGGGTTCGTGGTTCTTGGGCTATATCGCTGTTTTTCTCCTTATTGCATTTGGGGTGTTGGCTTGGCGGTGGGACGATTTGGACGATCCCAAACCCCCTGGGGGGCTTATTACTAAAGAGGGTGCTATTCTCTATAACCACCTCTTATTTGGGGGTCTTCTCTTGGCGGTTCTCTTGGGAACCACATGGCCGATTTTGGCCGAACTTGCCACGGGCGAACGTGTAAGTGGGGGCGCCCCGTTCTTTGCTGCCACAATCCCCCCCATTGCCCTTCCCACCCTGTTCCTGATGGCGGTTGCCCCATGGTTTGGTTGGGGAAGAACCGGTAAAGAGAGTCTGCGCCCTCGCCTTATAGCGGGGGTTGTGGGTGGGGTCGTGGTTTCAGGGGGCTTGGCGTGGGCTAGGGCATCTATGGGTATGGGTATGGGAGGATGGGCACATGTGGTGTCGGTCTTTATTTTGGGTGCTGTTTTGGGCCCTATCTTGGCTGATTTCGTGCGGACGGCAAGAGCTGTGGGGGGCTCTAGAAAAGCACTCATCAAGAGACCCCGTCATTGGGGAGGGTTACTGGTCCATTTGGGCATCGCTGTCCTTGCTGTAGGTGCAACGGGTGCATCTGGGGGGAAAACGGCTGTAGATTTTCAGCTGGCCCCCCAAGAGACTGCTGTCGTTGTGGAGGGGGTCTCGCTTAGACATGTGGGTGTTACGGTCAAGAGTAGAAAGAGTCACCGTGCTTGGATTGCGAATGTCGTCCTTACCCAGCAAGGTAAAGAACACCCTTTGCAGAGCGAACGGCGCGACTATGGTTCCAATTGGCCGGGCACTACTGAGATGGCGTTGCTTTCCAACTGGAAACGGGATATCGCCATCACCCTTGCCGAGACCGAATCGGATGGTTCCGCTTCTTACAGGGTGACGATTCAACCCTTCCTCTCGTGGCTATGGGTTGGTGGAGCTC
This sequence comes from bacterium, assembly GCA_014384545.1. Classification (GTDB taxonomy): domain Bacteria; phylum UBP7; class UBA6624; order UBA6624; family UBA6624; genus NIOZ-UU106. Next base: position 17,891 of record JACNFQ010000063.1, read on the forward strand.
TCTCCTTGTTGGGATTCCTATGGGCAGGGAGAAAGGGAGGATGACCAGAGAGCGACGCCTTGCCCTTGTCGCCATCACGGTGGCAGCTGTCATCGCTTTCTTGAGATGGGGATTGGTTGGTCGCAATCCTCAGGCGCCCCTCCCCAGTGCCTTGGAGGGCAAAACGGTGCCCGAGGCGGTTGAGCTCCCTTTGATCGGTTCAGAATCCGAAGTACTCTTCCCGTTCTTGGCAGAAGGGGAAGAGGGGTGGCCCGCCGTCACAGTGGTGAACTTTTGGGGTTCGTGGTGCACAGCGTGCGAGCGAGAGATGCCTCACTTAGTGGCGATTGATAAAGAGTGGAAGGCGTGTCGGGAAGAGGGTGGGGAATCTTGTCCTGTCCTCTTGGGTGTGGCGTTCTACGATGCCCTAGAGAATGCCACGGCGTTCTTGGAGAATCATGATGCTACTTACCCTAACTACCTTGATTTAGAGGGAAAGGTTGTGGTGGGGTGGGGTATTTACGGCGCTCCCGAGACCTTCTTTGTGGACAGACACGGTAAGATTGTAGAACGATGGGTAGGACCAATCGATGTGGAGACACTCCGCCGTATCGCGGGCGAGGTAGCTATTTTGCCATGATGCTCCTCTTATGAACCCCGGAGGATGTTTGGGCAACATCATTGGAGCTATCCTCTTTGGGCTTGGGTCGTGGTCCGTCTTTTTTCCCTTCTTAGACGATGGAGATGGTGGGGGAGGATTCTCCTCCTTTGGGGCGGAAGAGGTCGCACCCGATTTTGTGGGGGAGATGTCTCCTCCCCCGGTCGACTTGGAAGTCCTAGGAGCCCAAGACGAATGGATGGCAGCGGTGGGGCGGCTAGAGGAGGGTGTCTGGTCTCCTGTAACGGTGGTGAACTTCTGGGCATCGTGGTGTGGTCCCTGTCTTGATGAGATGCCTGATTTTGTGCGGGTTTCTCAAGATTGGGAGGCGTGTGCTGTCGAAAAAAGCCCTCCCTCTTGTCCTCGCCTCATAGGGATCGCCACTTGGGACGAAAGAGAAGACGCCTTGGATACGATGGAAGAGTTTGGGATGGAATTCATAAACCTCTTTGATGAGGGAGATCTCGTTTCGGATGCGTGGATGGTGAACGGCATCCCCACTACTTTCTTTTTGGATGGGGAGGGGGTTGTGGTGCGGTATATAACGGGCTCCATGACAGAGGAAGAGCTAAGATCGATTGCCCAGGAGGTGATGGATGGGAACCTCCTCCCTGCTGTTGACTGGGAATCCTACAAAATGGAGGGTGGCGAATGAAGGGGGTTCCCGCTTTGATTGCCCTAAGCCTGTTGGCATGGCGTCCCGCTACCGAGGATGAAACAGCGCGCGCTATCGCCTTGGGCGAGCGATTCCGTTGTCCCACCTGCAGGTTTGTCAGTGTTTCGGAATCCTCCGCACCTATTAGCCTAGAGATTCTTGGAATCATCACAGAGATGGTTGTCGAGGGAAAGAGCGACAGCGAGATTGAGACTTTCCTTGTGTCAAAGTATGGTGCTTGGGTCGTCTTTGAACCCCCCAAGCGAGGGGTGAACTGGTTGCCTTGGGTCGTTCCCTTGGCAGTCGTTATGGTGGGGGGGATTGGTCTTGCCAGACGCTTGATAGGTATGCCCAAAAAAGAGATTGATGGCTGAGTATGCCAACCTTTGGTCAGGGATAGGTGCTGTCCTCATTGCCTACTGGGTCTTTACGCCTCTATGGAAACCCCGTCATAGGGGCTAGATGAACCAAGGGGCACTTCCAGTTTGCAGTTGTTTCGGAACCTAGTTTCTCTCTTTGAACTCTAGAATCCGAGGGATGTATAAAGGCCCTTCCTCCCGTGCTGTTGACACCATTGCTGTCACTGCTAGGGCAAGCTCTTTTTCTAAGCGAAGCATCAAGCGCGAAAGTAAGGATGCTCTCCTTCGCCTCGCTCTCTCTATGACCGACCTAACCACCTTAGAGGGGAAGGACTCGGAGGGTAAAGTGCGCGCCCTTTGTCAGAAGGCGTTGCACCCGGATTCATCACAACCCGATCTTCCCACTGTCGCCGCCGTATGCGTCTACCCTCGTTTTGTCGCCTTGGCAGCTTCCATTTTGAAGGGAACGGGTATCAAGGTTGCCAGCGTCGCCACTTCCTTTCCTAGTGGTCAGTCCCCCCTAGCTCTCCGGTTGAAAGAGGTGGAGGGTGTCGTGGCTGATGGCGCCGACGAGGTGGACATGGTCATCAATCGCGGTGCCTTCCTCAGTGGAGATTACCCGACGGTATCCAAAGAAATCAAAGCGGTGAAAATGGCGTGTGGGCATGCCCACCTCAAGGTGATTCTTGAGACGGGCGAACTGGAAACGCTAGACCATGTCCGCCTTGCCAGCGATATCGCTATCCAAGCTGGGGGGGATTTCATCAAGACAAGCACCGGAAAGGTAAGTCCAGCAGCGACGATGCCCGTTACCCTTGTCATGCTCCAAGCGATACGGGATCACTATACCTCTACAGGGGTTCGTATTGGGATGAAACCTGCGGGAGGTATCTCCAAAGCGAAACTTGCCCTCCATTACCTCATGATGTTGCACGAGACATTGGGAGAGGCATGGATGACACCTGACTTATTCAGATTTGGGGCGTCCTCCCTCGTCAACGATCTTGTTCGCCAGATTAGGCGGAGGCATTCGTCTGTATACACAGCCGACTACGATACGACTTTGGGATAATGACCGATTTTGACTTAGTCCCCGCCCCCGAAACGACAGCCGTTGAGATCGCCGATGCCTACGGTCATCTCATCGGTGGGGCGTGGACTTCCCCCTCCGGAAATCGGATGTCCAGTATCAACCCCGCTAATGAAGAGGTCTTGACAGAGTTTTCTGTAGCGGGGGCGGATGAGGTTTCTGCTGCAGTTGGTGCGGCAAGAGAGGCATTCAAGAGTTGGTCGGTTCTTCCGGGGAGGGAGCGAGGCAAGTTCCTCTTCGCCATCGCCAGGAGGATTCAGGAACGTGCGAGGGAACTCGCGATTCTGGAGACGATGGATGGCGGAAAGCCGATCAAGGAAAGCCGTGATGTGGATATCCCCGAAGCTGCAAAACACTTTTTTTACTACGCTGGATGGGCTGACAAGTTGCGGTTCGCCTTCCCGGGGAGAGAAGTGGGTGCGGTAGGCGTTGCGGGGCAGATTATTCCTTGGAACTTCCCCCTCTTGATGGCAGCGTGGAAGGTCGCCCCCGCATTGGCTGCGGGGAACACCGTTGTCCTAAAACCCGCCGAAACTACTTCTCTTACAGCCCTTCGCCTTGGGGAGATTGCCCAAGAAGTGGGATTGCCCCCCGGTGTTCTCAACATCGTCACAGGTGCTGGCGAGACGGGGGCTGCATTGGTGGACCACCCCGATGTGGACAAGATAGCGTTTACAGGGAGTACGGTGGTGGGGAAGGCGATTGCAAAGAGCGTGGCAGGAACAGGTAAACGCCTCACCTTGGAACTGGGCGGCAAGTCCCCCCACATCATCTTCGCCGATGCTGCGATTGACGAGGCGGTGGAGGGCATCGTTCAAGGGATTTTCTTCAACCAGGGCCATGTCTGTTGTGCAGGCTCTCGCCTATTTGTAGAAGAGAGTATCCTTGAAGTAATCACCGAAAAACTCCACCGTCGCATTCAGACGATTCGGGTGGGAGACCCCCTTGATAAGAACACCGACTTGGGAGCTATCAACTCCAAGGAGCAATGGGAGATAATCCAAGGGTTCTTGAAAACAGGGGCGGAGGAGGGAGCGACTCTCCACAGCCCAAGCAAGGGAGAGGTGCCCAAGAGGGGGTATTGGGTTCCCCCTTGCTTCTTTACGGGGGTCGAACCTGCCCACACGATCGCAAGGGAAGAGATCTTCGGGCCCGTTCTTTCGGTGATGACATTCCGCACGCCGTCAGAGGCGATTGAGCGTGCTAACAACACCCCCTATGGTTTAGCTGCGGGTGTTTGGACCGACAAGGGAGCCAAGGCGCTGGAGATGGCCCACCAACTCAAGGCGGGTGTGGTTTGGCTGAATAGTTACAACCGCCTTGACGCTGCGTCACCCTTTGGAGGGTATAAGGAGTCTGGGTTTGGGCGGGAGGGTGGGAGGCAAGGGATTCTCCCCTATTTGAAGGTGGACGGATGAGCCGCAACCCCATCCCTAAGACCCATAAACTCTACATCGGAGGCAAATTTGCCCGCACCGAGTCCGGACGCACCCTCAAGGTGAAGGGGGAGGGAGGGGTGGTCGCCCATCTCTGCCACGCCTCAAGGAAAGACTTTAGGGGCGCGGTAGAGGCTGGTAGGGCGGCGTTCAAGGGCTGGTCTGGGCGCACCCCATATAACCGCGGGCAGATTCTCTACCGAATGGCGGAGATGCTTGAAGGGAAGAGAGAGGAGTTTGCAGGGGGGTGCTCTTTGCCAATTTTGGGGGGGGTACGGAGATAGTGTGGGATTGTTGTCGCGGTGG
>JACNFQ010000058.1 GCA_014384545.1 bacterium
TTAGACTGCTGGTAGGCAGGATGCACTGCGCGAGTGGATCCGATCGTGAGTGACACACTGTGATCGGATGGTCCGTACACCGCTTCATGGCCCCAAGGGCACCCTGGGTATCCATAGGTGTGAATAACTTCTGATTGTCCATTCCTTTGATGGCCAATGTGGACCTCCCCCGTATAGTCCAAGGCGATCATTCCGTTCTGGCCGCCTGAACCGAGGGACTCTTGCGTCCAATTTCCCGGTTCCCCGTATGTGAGTGTCAGACCAGATGACGTGATATAGACAACCCCATCATCACCAATGGCGAGATCAGGATCCACACCACCACCCCAAAAGTCTACTGCCCAACCTGCTGGGATTTGGTAATAGTACGCAGAATCTGTCAAGATATGGACAGATCCACCCACATCCAAGGCGAGTGACATGTATCTCGGTGCACCCACGAAATCCACGTTGTTGAGGAACCAATTCCCCGCCGAGCCCTTGGCGTGTTTCAGATGCGTACCATTATGGTAACCGATATGTGCATCGCCTGCATCATCCACCTTCAATGTGAACCTAAAGGTGTTTGTATACATGTCATCCAGTATCTCAATGCCGAAAACCCCACCCAATGGCTTTGTTGCGACTTTGAGGGACCCTCCATCCAAGAAGGCTATGACAATACCGCCATTGGGCTTCACACCGATAGCAGTGGGCTTCCTACTTGACGAAATGACCGCAATCTCTTCCGTTTGCCAAGTAGTGGGACTTGTACAAGGTGGGGGAGGCGCGCAGGACTCACACCCAGGCTGCATGCCGTACTGCCCTTCACCAATGTGGGGGATCGGTGAAGTGGCATCCATCAGGGGGTCATCTTGCACTCCTCGACTGCAACCCGTAGCCAAAAGGGAAACAACGCAGAGAGTCAACCTCACAGCACTCAGCCCTTTGCTATTCAATTGCCTTTTCGGTGCCTTCAGCATGCGTTCTCCCTGGATCCCGAAATACGGTTCATCTTCCTAGGTTTTTCAAATTCCAATCTCGGTACTCCTACTGCTCTAAGAGTCGCTTGATTGCAATGACTTTTTTCATGAGTGCGGCAAGGAAGAGAAGGAGTGACCCTTGAATTAGCGCTACCGCGACAACCACCTGTTGATCTCCTACACGACCATCGCCCAAGACCTGCCCTAATTGGGATCGACGATCCTCAATGCGACCAAAGGACCTGTTGCGGGAGAAACATATCGAACCTCTTCCCCTTGCGATCCTGTAATGGCTATAGCGTCCGATGGACCACCGGAAGGAACCCAAGGAGAGGGTTGCTCATTCCCCAATGCAGTGACCAAGGGAGAGATACCTGTGTCCACTACGATGCCTCCTCCACATGAGAATTCACACCAAAACCTAGTTGTGCCACTTCCTTGTGGCGCATTGGTGGATTGGTTCGCTCGGTATGAGTCCCTCCAAAGGACAGGGGGGGTGGGCGAATCTGCCGTTGCAAGACTCACATACGCCTCCTCCCCCCAATAATAGCTGGATTCAGCCGCCTCCCAGACCCCGCCGATGAGCAATGATTCACCGACCACTTCCAAGAAGGCACAGCTCAGGTTCACTTGGCTGTTGAAGAAGGCGAAGAGGTCGCTCGGGAGGGACACAACGTCTCCAAACGCCAGACTCCCGTCGGCACTCCGAAGAGCCAGAATATCTTCCTGGATTCCCACATCGTCACGGCCGTCAAAAGCCACCTCATTGGCACGACAAGTGGCCATTGGATACACGGTCCCATTGATTTTTACCTGTGTACCACCTCCCTCGGCACATGGATCCAAGTTGGATACATAGACCCCTTCACCAATTTGCTGTGAGAGGGTCGTGTGGATAGCCATCTGGCAGAAATCCGAGCCAGACAGGACGCCAGCCACAACCACATTCGCAGAGCCATCCCTTGATTCTCTGCTATAGACATCACCCACTGCAGGCTTACGCCAATAGGTCCACCCCACGCTGCCACCACCTCCACCGCCACCGCCACAACCGATTGCCAGAATAGCCAAGCACGCCAAAAAACCCCACCTTTTCATCTTCATGTATTCTTTTGTTTCCTCCTAAAGTTCTATTATAAGTAAGATTTTGAAGTGGATGATGACTGAATTGGTAGACAAATGGGTGACAGATTGCTAAAATGATTAGGTAAGTGGGTTAATCTTTATGTATGGCTTTCCCTTTATCACCATGTTATCAGAGGTTTATCACACCTCTTGACCCCTTTTGGTGTGGAGCGCCACCTAGACTCGTCCCCTCAAGGGGGTGGTAGGGCTAAACGTCGTATGGAGAACAGGTACACGCAAAAGGGAGCACTGAAGCGAATAGCTAACTTGCTGGGGCTGACGATGACTGATTTGGCGAAAAAGTTGGGGGTTAGTAGATCGTTCCTTTATGCCCTAAAGGATGGGAAAAAAGGTGCTGGGCACAATCTCGCCCAGCGGCTCCATGAAATCTCGGGGTTGGCTTGGGAAGATATCTTCAATGGAGGTCCAGGCTCGTTTTCCACTTCGATCCCTGCTACTTCAGTAGAAGTCCCCACCATGGAGTTGCGTTATTTGGAGGGATACAAGCTTCAGGCAATACACCTAGATACGTTTTCTTTGCTGGCTTGGAAAACCCAATGGGGGGTCGCTACAGGACGAGCCCATCCTGATGGCACTTTCGAGTTGGGACCTGTGCTAGCCCAAAGAATTGAAGGGGATAATACGGAGTTTGCGTTCTGTGCTCAAGGTAATCTGATGATCTCCAACACAACCAAGGGGAGGATCTGGGCTTTCTCACCAGAGGAACTTGATTCTCTTGAAGTGTGTGATTTGACGGGGTATGCGTATTTGAGCGATATTCGATCCCCCAATTTGGAGTTTGATGTTCGGTCGCGCTGGGATGTAACCCAGATGGGTTGCCTCATTGGGGACCATTGGCTCTTGAAACGGGGGAGTGGCAAAGACCGCGATCGACTCGTCCTCTTTGATCCCACAACTCAAAAGGAGAGATTGCTAGACAAAGGGTACTCCCAATTCCCGACCGTCTTTGTGCGGAACGAATGGTGGTTATACCAAATGAACTTGCGCGGGGGCGACCCCCAATGGGGACCTCATATCATCAAGGCTCTTGACCTTACGAATCTAGAAGCAAGCCCCAAGATTGTGATGGAATGTCCCAAAATGGGTCCCCTAAACTATTCAGCTAAGTCGGGAGGTTGGTGGGCTTGGTTGGACAGGACTGAACACGCCATAAGAGCATGTTGGGGCGATTGGCCCGACCCCAACTGCGCTGAAACAGTCGCACACCCTGGCGAGGGGAGATACAAGAGGTTTCGGAATGTCACATATGGGCAATGGCACTGTGCCGTTGATTGTGATATCTTTGGGCGACCTTGGGTGGTCTTCCCCAATACGGCACCCCCAGGGTTGGTGGGTGCCGTACGAAACACCAAGGGAAAATGGAAGAGTTGTATCTTGGATCCCGGGGTTGGAAAAGGAATATTCCCCGCCATCCGCTGTTGGGGAAACGGTGCCATTGATGTGTGGCACCATGCCCACTTAGAAGGTTCGGTACGCCATACCCGTTGGCATGCAGACGATATACCCCCTCCCTAATGGGCTTAGGGGTCGTTTGGTGAATCGTGGGATGATGTTGCGGTCAAAGGACTTCGCCACCCGTGATTGTTGGGGAGTGAACGAGGCGTTGGGGTAAAGAGAAGAAACTAAGGAAGGAGAGTGAGGTAGAGGGCTGCAAGTGCCAATTGAACCGCGGCAAAGCGCCAGGCAAGAGTAAAGAAACGAACAAAACCCAACTTAACCCCATGGCGATGGGCAATCGTTACAGCCACAAGCGTTGAAGCACTACCAATAGGTGTAAGGTTGCCCCCCAAGTTTGCCCCAAAAACGACAGCCCACCACGACCCCTCCGCCACCGGTGAAGCCTGATTACCAAGCACCCTAGCCAACACCGCTGCTAAGGGCACATTGTCGGTCACACTACTCGCACCAGCTCCGGCGACAAGCAGGGTTGCCGTTCCTACCTTCTCCCCCCATCCCAAGACGGTCGCAATCCCCCCTGCCAACGCATCTAACACTCCAGCATGCTCTGCCACACCAATCACCACGAAGAGAGACGCAAAGAATGCAAGAAGGTCCCAATCCAATCCCGAATAGACCCTGTCTGCAGTCGCTTTTTCGGCCCATAACATCGCTGCCCCAAATGCCAACGCCACAAAACCCAATCCCAAGTCTCTGACCACAGGAATCGCACTGGCAAAAGAGAAGACCAATACTAGAAGGGCTAAGGCGACCCCTCCAATGCGGAATAATGCAGGGTTTACGATGGCATCATCTGGTTGGAACGCATTTACCTGTTCTGCAGCACGATCCCGGTCGTTGGGTGCCAACGCTTTGATACCGAAGCGTCTGCCACCCATCATGATGGTCACCACAGTTGCCACGACGACATAAGGAGCAGCCTTTAGGAAGAACGGCACAAAACCAATCCCCGCTGCTGCCCCCACAATGATGTTAGGTATACTTGAAATAAGCGTCAACAACCCACCCACATTCGTCAACAACCCCTCCACCAACAGAAACCCCAACAACATATCCCTTCTCTGGAGTTTTTCTAAGGAAACGACCGTCAACGATCCCACAATCACCATCGCTGTCACATTGTTCAAGACAGCACTAAAGAGTACTGTCATCACGCCATACAACCAAAGTAGCCGCCGGGGGTCTCCCCGACTTGCACGCGTTACACGAAGGGCGATAAAGTTATACAATCCACTCTTGGCTGTCACTTCCACAAAAATCCCTGTACCCAAAACGATCGCTATCACTTCCCAATCTACCGGAGGGATATAGACAGGAATATGAATGTGATGCCCGCCCACCACCACATCACTCCCGGGCAAGATACCCATCGCCTGCCCCAACAACAACGCCACCACTGCAAACCCCGATGCAATCACACTCTTCTTAGCATGAATTCTCTCTTCCATCGCCAAGGCTGCAACCATGCCCGCTAAGAGAAGCCCAAAAACTAGAGTCGTCATAACAACATCACGGGGAGTTGAGGCATCTCTATCGCCAACGCATACGCTGTTCCATGCATCGCCTGTTGCCCGTCGTCTTTCGTAGAGACCACCAACAAGTCCACATCCTTTTCCCTTGCTAGCTCTTTGAAAACTGCCGTATCGTGCCCGCTCTCTACGACACCCTGAACGGTCAGCCCTGGGCGCGTTCTTGCGAAAGATGCCACGGCACTCTTGATAAATCCCCTAGGCTCGTGAAGGAGTTGCTCCAAGATTAGAACAGGGGTTTCAGCACTATCCAAGTCGGGGATACGGCTGATCGCTTCTTTATACCTCTTGAAGACCAAATCATCTTCAACATGCACCAATAGAAGCATCCCCTCGGGTGCGGCCATAGCTGCACCCCAATCCACCAATGCCTCGTTATCCGCCAAATGGTCTGTTGCAACCATCACTCTCTCTAATTGAGGGAGAGCGATTCCCCGTTGCGGCAAAGCAAGAACAGGGCGTGGTTGCGCTTGTGTTAGGACATCCAAGACCACACCTAAAGAGTGGGTGGGGTGAATAAATTCCTCCTTCAAAAACCTAGGGACGACAACGACATCTGGGTTTCCCTCTTCCACACCGCGCAATACGCTCTCTATATCTGTCCACCCTCCTCCATCCATGAGCGACCAATTGCCCTTTCCCCCCAATCTAGAAGGGCTCAAGAACGCCTTTGCGTCCGCCATCCCCTGCCTCCCATCTTTCCCCTGGGCATCTGTCACATAGAGCAACGAATTGATCTCCACATCCGAGCCTTCATAGAGATGGCGCTCGGTATGGCGGAACGCACTTTCGAATTGATCTAACTTATCGCTCATTTGAGATAATCCAAGGCATCAGATGCCAGTTTTAGCGTGCGAATACCTGATGAAGAAGGCCCCCGGAGGTCGGTTGCCTGAATCAAATCATCAACCTCGATTCGACCTTCTTCAAGGGGCTGTTCCTCAAAGCTCTTCGTTACCAATAGGGATGCTACTTTCGTGCTTCGCAACATTCCCTGTTTCGCACTTGGGACAATCCACACACCATCCCATAACCCCATCACTGCCCAATGGCTCCCCTCTAACACCTCCCCCCCTTCTACTACGAAATAATCATCCCACCCTCTTTCTTGTTTCAAACTCTTCCTTACCTCCGTACGCCCCAGTACCGAAAGATGTTTAACATCAGGAGCAGGGACAGTTGGTACATCCGACAACCCGACACACCCCACTTGAAGCACGACTCCTTTAGGAGGCTGAAGGCTTCCCTCCCACAGGTGCGCCATCCCCCAAGGCGACCCACCCTTCCACCTTGCCCATCGTAGTGTCCATTCCCCCTTTTGGTCACAAGGAGGCGTAGGACCAGGTCCCGAAGACAACCCCAGCGCTTGGCACCCCTTCGCGAAACGATCCTTATGGCGTTGGAGGTCCATTACTTTTCCATCAACAACAGACATCGTTTCATAGATGCCGTCCTTCTCCATGAGCGATAAGAAATCGAAGGATTCTTCATGCCACTTTCCCTCCTCCCACAAGATGCTCTTTACCATTGGATTCCTCCTTCTAAGACCGAGCCTAACGCTTGAGCTTTGGTCTGGCACTCTTTCCATTCCCTTTCGGGCGTGCTTCGCCATGTAATGCCTCCACCCACTCCATACTCTAAAGCACCATCTTTCCATAAAAAGGTGCGAATGGGCAACGCTAACCCTATATCGCCCCCATCAGCAAACCAACCCAACGCCCCGCAATAGATACCCCTTGGGCTCTTCTCTGCCTTATCTAAATGAGGCACAACGGTTGAACGGGGTGCCCCTGTTACCGAACCAGACGGTAGCAAAGCTCTAACTTGTTCCCATGGGCGAACACCTTCTTTTAGTTGCCCTCTTATGGTAGCAATAGACTGAACGACAGTGGGCAGATGCCTCAATGTGGGCACATCTCCCACTTGGACAGTTCCTACTCTGCAGCAACGATGAAAATCATCCCGAACCAAATCCACCACAATCGCCAACTCGGCACGCTCTTTGGGGTCTTCTAGCAGACAATCGTCCCCCACGCTTGCCGTCCCTTTCATCGGCTCGGAACAAACCCTATCACCCCTTCCTTCAAGGAACATCTCAGGCGACCCACACCCCACCGCCCAACCAGCCCCCGAAAAGAACGCCCCATAAGCACTACCGCTCCTCTTCCTGAATGCCCTATACAGCTCCCAAGGATTCTCTGCATCTCCGTGGAGCCGGAAAGTAAGGTTGGCTTCGTACATCTCTCCCGCCATGATTCTCTCTTTAATACCTTCTACAGCACCCCGATGCCACGACCTGTCATCTGACGCAACAGCAAGTTGCCCCGAAACCAAGGAGGGCGCAACCTCATGAACAGGGGGGGGGATTGGCGGGGGATCACCCGAACCTGTCCAATGCCATCCCTCTTGGGGATGGTGCGCAAAAACCCCCTCCACACGCCACAAGGTAGTGGGCCAATCGGGATGGTGGCTTGGGGAGTCCCATCCCACCCCTCTCCCTAAATCATAGGAGAGCCACCCCACAAGACCACGCCCAAAGGGAGAGGGGCCGTCGTATGGGGGATGTTGAGCAACTTGCTCAAGCATCTCCCAAGGGGACTGACCTCTAGGTGATTCTCTCTCTTCTCCTTGAAAAAGAGAAGCCCCCTTGGCGGATGTGGGGGTAAGCGGGGTGGCAGAGGAGAGAGGAACGACATAGGACCAACCGGGGGAAGGAGAACAATCATCCAGCCAAAAGACACCTCCTCGTTGGGACCACTTGCCCGCTAAGGTTTCCGGGGATTCCTCAAGATCTATCTTCAAGAGAGTTGACGGAGCTTGGCGAGATTGATTCGGTCCATCCCCTCTCCACTGGGTGTCTCAATAATCCCCGGAATCTCTCTAATGCGGGGCAAAGATAGGAACGCCCTAAACCCCTCTTCTCCAATCTCACCAAGACCGATATGTTCGTGACGATCCTTTCGGCTTGCAAAGGGCACTTTACTATCGTTGAGATGCGCTACCCTTACTGTCTGCCACCCCAACACCCGATCGATCTCTTCAGATAGTGTAGCGACATCCTCAACTGTACGCAAGTCATACCCTGCCCCAAAGAGGTGGGCTGTATCTAAACAGACCGAGAGCCTTTCTGTGGGCCCTTCATCTCTAATCTTGGCCAAATGCTCCAACCTAAACCCTAAGTTCTTCCCTGTGCCTGCTGTTATCTCAAGGGCTACAAAGCACCCTCCTTGAGCTTTCTCCACAGCTATCTCTAACCCTTCCTTGATCCTTGTAAAACCCACATCCTCACCATCCCCCCCATGGCTACCTGGATGAAGGACCAAGTCTGTGATGCCCAACTGATGGCATGCTGACAACTCGTTCACTAATGACAAAATGGACTTCTGTCGGGTCTCGGGACTTGGGCTGGCTAGATTAATAAGGTAACTGGCGTGTGCCACTGGTGGCAATAAGAAACCTCTAGCCCCTTCACGAAATATCTCGGCCTGCTCTGATGTGAAACTCGGGGGTTTCCATTGCCTGTTAGGTTTGACAAAGATTTGGAAAGTATCTGACCCCGCTTTTGTCGCATGCCCCACTGCATTCTGAATGCCTCCTGCAATCGAGTGGTGTGCGCCCATTGCGGGTCGGTTCATACGCTTTGTAATGCCAAGTGGAGATTCTCATCGGTATCCACCCCGTCCAATAAGAGATCCATTCGCAAACTTCTACCCCAAGATCTTTGCCGTTTGGCTAGCCGTTTGGTGTTCTGAAGAATACGACTTTTCACTTGCTCTTCTTCCCCACCCTCTAAGAACTCGCTATACCCAATCGTTTTCCCTAAGACGGGGCTTTCGGGATACGCCTCCCACAGTGCCTCTGCTTCTTGGGGCAAACCCCTCCTCCACATCACTTCAATCCTCGTTTCCATCCGCTCCTCAACGCATTGCCGAGGTGGGTTTAGGTAAACTGTCTGCGCCTCAAGAGGGTTGCCAATCCCCGGCTTTACCCCCGCCTCAACCAACTCCAAGGCCCGAACCAACCGTGGGTAATCTTCAGGTGTCAGATCACTGGCTCTCTCGGGACTAAGTGCTGTTAGTCTTTTGTATAGAAACCCTGGAGACTCCTCTTCTTGAGCCATCCACCCCTCCCGTTTTTGAGGGTCGGGAGGCGTCTGCCCTAAATCCCATCCGGCTAGGAGAATCTTCATATAAAACCCTGTCCCACCCACAACCAGAGCCCTCTTTCCTCGTTCATGAATCCCCACGATTTCTCCCAATGCTTTTTCCCTCCATTGGGCAGCGGTTACCTGACGATTGGGGGTCTCCATATCAATCAAGTAATGAGGGATTCCCTGGCGTTCAACCTCTGTGGGTTTCGCTGTTCCAATATCCATTCCCCGATAGAAAAGACGGCTATCTGCATTGACCACCTCGCCCCCAATCTCCTTGGCTAAAGCAACCGCCAGTGCTGTCTTACCACTCCCCGTGGGTCCAAAAAGTAAGAGAGGTTTCATCGTATTGGTTTCTTTACAGGAAGGGAACGCTCTTTTTCAGAAAGCAGAACCATCAAGACCGCTGAAAGAGTTGCCAATCCCACCAGAACCCATAACCAATCTTGGAACCCCTGAAATTCCTTTCCTAACAACCGAGCCCCCCACCACGCCCCCACGCTCCCCATCCCGAAACTAATGAAGAACTGAATTCCATACCCCAACCCCCGATGACCCTCACCCACAAACCGGGGTAGCAAGCTGTTGGTCAAGGGTTGATGCCCAAAGACGACACCCCCCATCAAAGCCACCCAAACGAGTGACCCAACCCCTTGCACCCACCCTGACACGAGCCCTAAGAGTGCCAAGCCACAAAAAAGGAGAGCCGTTTGACGGGCTAGGTGTCCCGGCTTTGCCCACTTCCCAGAAAGAAGCTGGAAGAGGATACCCAACCCCAATGCAACCGACGAAAAGAGGGGACCTACCCCTTCAGCCACTTTGGGCAAGGACGAGAGACCAATCCCTAGGATTGCTGGCAAGTAAGTAATCAACATCCTGTAATAGATACCCACTACCCCTTGCCAACAGAAGAAGATTCCATACCCTGGTCTTGTTTGCGTCAGAAACTCCTTCCAATGGTCTCGTTTTCGACCTGCCCGCACATCACACTTTGGCAGTGTCAAAGCGACCAGTCCTGCCCCCAAAGAAACCGTCCCAATCCCCACAAAGAAAGGAACGATACCCAAAGCTTCCATCCCCACATAGGCAATGAAGGGTGCAGAACCAATCCCGGCATTCCCAAAGACACCATGTAATGCCATCGCTGAAGGTCTTCTCTCTAGGGGAATACCCCCCAAGAGAGCCAACCCCGCAGGATGGTAAAGACCACACCCTGCCCCCACCAGTGCGAATGCCCAACGGAACGATTCTGGGTGGACTCCATCACTCCCTAGAGATGCCACCATCCACAACCCCAAAGCGACCAAGATACCTGTCAAGAGAAGAACGAATCGGCTCCCCCAAAAATCGGTCAAAAACCCCGACACCAATGCAAAGATCCCAAACAGAAGGTATCCCCACATCCCCGCCTCGCCTATCCCAAACAGATCTCCACCTCTAACCGCCGCCAAGGCAACGAGAGCTGGATGGGTCATCATCGCAAAATGGATGAGAAAATGGAGCGAACCTGCTACCCCTACGGTACGAACCACGGGCATTACTCCACGCCAAGTTTGAACTGGTATGCAGTACCGTCACTACCCACAACGAAGAGATCTTGCCCCCACATCAAGGGAGGTGCTTGAACCCCACTAGGAATGGGATACCATAGAACCTGACTGCCCGTTTGAGCATCAAAGAAACCGACTCCATTCCCCGTGGAGGAACCGGGATCCCGAGACCCCACAACGACCAACCCCTTTCCTACTGCTGGCATCGTCAGAACACCATTTGCCTCAATGGACCAAAGATGCTCCCCTTGGGGATCTAGTCTCAGAAGAGTTCGCCCTACGGGGATAAAGAAACCACCCTCGCCAAAAAGACCGCCATTGTGTCGACTATCATCCCAATCTTCAACAGGATGGCTCAAGATTTCTTCGCCTGTGGCACCTTCCAAGACGACGACGGCACCCACGACACCCCCTACTTTCAGAGCTACCAATCCATCTCCCCAAACGGGGGGAGCCGCCAAGGCCGTTTCGGTCTCGTACACCCAGATAGAAACGCCTTTATCCACATCATAAAGAACGAGTCGCCCCCCTTGCCCCTCGGTGCGCCCACCGGACAAGAGCACTCGCCCTACGCCCGCATGGACGGGATGACCAAACCACACCGCTGGTGTGACCGACGAGAAGGTCTGCTGGACCTTTTCACCATTTCGCCCTATTGAAGTAACGAATCCCGGACCACTATGGACCAAGACACCTCCTTTCCAGGATAGGGGGGCACTGGCACGTCCGGGTACATCGGAGACCCAAGCCTCTGTTCCGTCCAGCCCAAATGCGGTGACTTGATTCTTGAATGTCCCCGCTAGAACCAAATGTTCAGGCGTTGCTGCCGCTTGGGGCTGAATCAGCAACCTCATCCCCGAATCCCAGCTTGTAGTTTCCCAAACAGCGACTCTCCCCCCTGAGCCAACGAAGAGAAGATGGTCTGCCACCACAATAGGACGCATAAATGGGTCCTCATCTTTGCTTAGCATCGGTACCGACTGCTGAAACACCACGCTTCCCGCCCACAAAAGTGCCAGCATCATCATGCTCAAAGTCCTCCTTCTGATGGCCATGCCAAGTGGAACTTGCCCGTTGCCTCTATCGAGCCAGTCACTCCATCCAATGTGAGTAAGTCAGCTGTCAGGACACCACCTTCACCAAAAAGGAGCGTTCCTTCTTCGATATGGAGAAAATCTCCATCTTTTTCAAAGGCACTCCCTGTAGCACCGTATTCTTCCCCTTCCCCCCATGTCAGATTCATTTCTACATCTCCCCTACCCCACAATCGCCCTCTCTCTAAATCTCCTCCCATCGTTGTCGCCCTTACTATCACTCCCTCCCCCCTAATCTCGGATCGCCCCCCCATCTGGTCCTCGTGGAGCAAGAATGACCCTTCTGCCACAGAAAGCTCCATCAAACAGTGGCAACTAAATCTATACCCTAGGATTTCTGCTCTGACTCCTGACTTTCCTGGATTCAGAATGACCGTTTCTTCGGTCAAATCAATATCACCAGCTTCGATGTGGCTTTCTTCATCATCAAGGACGATGCCCCCCACGGCGTGTAGTGTCGGTGGAGCGTCTCCCTGAGTCGGAAAAAGCACAGTTGTCCTGCCCCCAGACAACAAGATCCTTCCCTCCATCTGTACTCGACCTCCTTCAGGAAGGACGACTTCTAGGAGATTCTCCTTCCGATCAAATAACATCGGCTCGCCTTCAACACGCCACCCCAGACTTTCAGTGGATTCCATCCCCCACAAAGGGAAAAGGAAGGGGAGAAAAAAGAGCATTCTCATCACCAGACAAGAGATTCTAGGGGGTCTTCCCCTCTACCCTTCAAGAGTCGCATGGGGATGGAATCGCTCCCATGCTTGGCGCACATCTTTTTCCAGAAGATGCGTATAAATCTGTGTCGTTTGGAGGTCGGCATGCCCCAACAACTCTTGAATCACACGGAGGTCTGCTCCATGAGCCAAGAGGTGGGTAGCGAAAGCATGGCGAAAGGCGTGAGGTCCCACCCCTTCGCCCTCTGCTCCCGCCCCATCAAGTGCTTCCTTGACCACCCGGAACGCTGTTGCCCTGTCCATATGGCCTGACGCACCACCTCCCGGAAAGACGAAAACTCCCTCGGGGACAACGTCGTGCCACCTCTTAATCCACCCTAGGGCGCTTCTTCCAATGGGCACCTGCCTCATCTTTCCCCCCTTTCCCGTTACCCTTACATACCCCTCATCTAGGTAAAGCCCCCGCCAAGGAAGTGAGACCGCCTCACTTACCCTTAGTCCTGAAGAGTAGAGGAGTTCCATCAAGGTGCGATTGCGCACGCTCTTATCTGTATCTCCCGATTCGTGCGCAAGTGCTCGTTCTACTTCTCTCTCGGTAAGCACCTTGGGTAGTGTCTCCTCCTTTTTGGGGCGAACGCCTTCGCCCATGGGAAAGGGTGGCCCCCCCCTTCGCAAGACGAATCGGAGCAGTGTCCGCACCGCCGCCAATGCCTGTGCGATTGCGGCTGAGCCAAGCCCCTCAGCGTCCATCAAGTTCCGAAAGGTAGGAATCCACCCTTCTTCGCTCTGACCAAGCGCCCCCATTTCCAATCGTTGTAGATACCTTTTCCAATGGAGGGTATAAGCCGAAATGGTGTGGCGGGAGGCATCCCGTGCCCCTGCTAACTCTCTGCGTAATGCAGGGAGGTATTCTCTAAGAACGCGTGCAGCCTTAGCTGGCTTGATGCACTACCCTCCAGAACTCACTTTGGGGAGTTCTTCTTTGAGAATCCCCAAGGCGCGGCTGATGTTCTCTTGGGAATTGGCATAAGAAAGACGGATGTACCCCTCTCCGGCAGGACCAAAATCATCACCTGGCAACAAAGCGACCCCACAGTCCAACATGTGGTCGCTGATCGCTTTACCTGATTTCCCTGTTTGAGAGATATTGGGGAACGCATAAAACGCACCCCTGGGCAAGACACAAGATAGACCATCAATGTCGTTGAGTCCATCCACAATCAAACTGCGTCGGGCTTTGAACTCCTCAAACATCATTTGGGAGGGCTCTTGGGTGCCTTCTATGGCGACAATCGCAGACGCCTGTGCCACCCCATTGACACAAGATGTATTGTTGTTTAGGTATAGCCCCAACTTATCAATAAGTGCCTTGGGACCCGCTCCATACCCCACACGCCATCCTGTCATTGCGTAGGTCTTTGAAAGCCCATCCACCAATACTGTTCGCTCCTTCATACCGGGGAATGAGGCGATGGAATGGTGGGTTCCGTCATAGATAATTCGAGAGTAGACTTCATCAGATAGAACCGAGACATCATGTCTGACCGCCATTTCCGCAATCCTCCCCAGTATCTCTCTCCCCAAGACTCCCCCCGTGGGGTTTTGGGGCGAGTTCAAAATCAGCAAAGAAGTACCCGGCAACTCTCTCTCTAGCACTTCTAAGTCAAAGGCAAAACAGTCCTTTTCAACCAAAGGAATACCCACCCCCTTAGCCCCCACAAAAGCCGCCAACGAATGGTATGAGGGGAAACCAGGATCAGGATACAACACCTTTGAACCCGGCTCCACCAACGCTTGCACGACAGCCATAATGACTGGTTTTGCACCCGGTGCTACGACGATGTTCTCTGGTCCCCAATCCACGCCTCGGGATTCCCTAAGCTCTTTCGCCAAGCACTCTCTAAGAGGCATTACACCTAAACTAGGAGTGTATCCATGGGTCCATCGCTCATCCAAAGCCGCTTTCGCCCCCGCAACGATATGGGCAGGTGTTGGGAAGTCTGGTTGGCCGATTTCTAGGTGAATAACCTCTTTACCTTCTGCTTCAAGCGCCTTAGCCTTGGCTAAGACTACGAATGCTCCTTCGGGTTGGAGACTGGTAATTCCTCTTGTGAACTTCATGGTGGCATTCTAGTTTTTATCGCAGTCTAGAATAAGGGAAATGGAAAGCCCCCCCACATTAGCCGAAGAGATTCAAAATGAACTCTGCATTGACCTCCGCCACCTTCGTGATTGGTGGGGGGCAGATAGTGTGATGGCATCCCGTACCCTTTGCACTTTGGGTCTGTCCCGAATGATCCAACTCATCTTGGATAACGAGCGGGAAAAAGTATTATCTTCCCCTGACCTTTGGCTGATGCAAGACGCATCTGCTGCTACAGACATCTCCCCATACCCTGTGGACTTTGACCGCCTTCTTGAATGGCTCCGTGCCCAATCAATAACCTCTGGTCTTGCTCCTGTGGACCATCCCTTGTACCAGTTTTATCAGAAATTTCTCCCTGCTCTTTCAGAGTGGGGACGATTAGAGGCAGCCGATGTAGGGCTAGCACCCCCTGTTGAACCCTCAGGAAAAGGAGGGGGATTCTTTGGTAAGTTGTTCTCTAGAGCAGAACCCGAAGAAGAGCGGTTGCCCCTACGAGAGATTCAAGACATTCCCGGGTTTTTTGCGTTCTGGAAAGAAGTGGACGGGTGGAGAAACCCCACAGAGAATGAGGAATCGCCCGAAAAAGGGAATTCCGAATGAAAGTCACCTATTTTCCCGGGGGGCTACTCACCTCCAATTACAAGGACTTTGAGAACTCGGTCTCTCGCTGTTTGCGACGATTGGGTGCCGATTACGAGTTGATTCATAACTGGAGTGGAACCGGTGATGAAGGGACTTATTTCAACGACCCCCTTGCCGCCCTAGCTCTCCCTTTACGCAACTTGGTAATCGGCGAAAAATCGACACGGAATGATCTCTTCTTTGTCCCTGACCCCCTTTTGTACCAGACTTTTGAGCGTGCCGTCCAACGCCTTGAGGAACCTCGGAATGACGCCCTTCGTCAACGGATGGTAGACACCTTGGGTCTCCCCTACAGTGGCAGGATGCGACCCGTAAACATCCTCCACATGCTGAAGTCTCACACAGCGGGTAAGAAATTTGACAGACTCATTATGCGTCGTCTTGAAGGTGGCGATGAAGAAAACCCCACGCCCCTACGGGTTGCTGTCCATACACCCCCTGAGTTGATGCGCCCCGTAGAACGGTTGAGAATCGACCGACCAGAGAGCCCTGTTCTTCTCAAGAATCTCCTCCAAAAAGCAGGAGCCCACTGTGTGGATTGGGCGTCTGCTTCTCGTTGGCTGGGAGGGTATTTGGGTGAGATTGACCAAGCATCTGCACTTGCCTTGGCAAAACCTGTGATTGAGGATGCACATGTTGCTGGGGCTGAGGTGATCGTCACTCTAGAACCTCGAGCCTTGCAAACTCTTGACCAATACCAAAAGGAAGCTATGGGAACCCTAGGACTCCAAGGAGACCCCTTACCGATCATGTACGCTACCGATTTGCTCAACTTGGCGCTAGGTGTGGGTGCGGCAACTCTTGGTACTGGGTTCCATATCACCTCTTGCAATCCCGTCTTTGAGAGGATTGGATTGACGATTCAGTGACATCCCTCCCTTCGGGGGATTTCTTACTCTTTCTTGGCACAGGCGGAGGACGCTCGGCGATGGTTTCGGGCATGCGTGGAACCGGAGGGTTGTTCCTCCAAACAGAAGAAGTCCGTCTCGTTATTGATCCGGGTCCCGGCGCCCTTGCAGCTCTTCACCAATACGACATTGACCCTTGGGGACTGGATGGCATCTTGATTACACATCTCCACATGGACCATGTAGGAGATGCCAATGTGCTCCTAGAAGCTGCCACCTCAGGAGGACATAAGAAACATGGCGTATTAGCAGCACCTCTTGAAGCTCTTGAAGGCCCCCAACGCGTTATCTACCGATACCGCCGCCCCTTCCTCAAGGAGGTCGTCGTTTGGGAAGAGAACAAGGTCGTACAAATAGGAGATGTCCAAGTTGAGGCAGTGGCAAGGTATCTTCATGGGGGATTAGAGACTTTCCGACTCCACTTTACGGTCGGAGAGAAAAAGGTCGCTCTTTTTACCGACGGAGCCACGACCACAGGTGCACGACGCATGGCGGGGGCTGATATCGCGATTCTTCACTGCTTGCTCCCTATCCCCCTTCCCTCCATTGACCATTTAGACCCCACCCTTTGTGCCCAGATCCTCCAAGAAACGAAACCCTCACAGTCCTTTTTGACGCATTTTGGGTCAGGAATACTCAAGAAGAAAATCTCTGAACAGATTGCCCAC
The DNA here is from genome assembly GCA_014384545.1 of bacterium. Classification (GTDB taxonomy): domain Bacteria; phylum UBP7; class UBA6624; order UBA6624; family UBA6624; genus NIOZ-UU106. The sequence continues at coordinate 16,925 of JACNFQ010000058.1, forward strand.
ACTTGCGAGAAAGAAACAGGTGTTCCTTGCCTTGCTGCGCGGGATGGGCTTATCGTTCCGCTATGAATCTAGCACCACTCCGAGAGTCTGTTCGGGGAGAACTCCGCGATGATGACAGTATCCTAGCGACCTACAATCGGGATGCCTCCCGTCTGAAAGCAAGGCCTTTGGGCGTCTTTTGGCCTCTAGATACAACCGATGTGCATTCCGTGGTTCATTGGGCGAGAGAGAGATCTATACCCCTCGTTCCGCGAGGGGCAGGAACAGGTCTCGCAGGGGGGTCGGTCGGGCAAGGCTTGATTGTAGATACCGCCCGCCTGACCCAAATAGAGATTCAAGAAGATAACCTGCTGGCGATTGTGGGAGCAGGCGTTATCAATACCCACCTCCAAGATGCCCTCAAACCCTACCGCCTCTTTTGGCCCCCAGACCCCTCCAGCCATCGCATCAGTTCATCGGAGGAAACCTAGCAACAAATGCTGGGGGGCCTTCTTGCCTGAAATACGGTGTCACACGCCATTGGGTATTGGGGGTAAGAGCTGTCTTGGGCACAGGAAAAGAGATTCGGACAGGGAGTCTTTCGCACAAGGATGTAGCAGGGTATGACTTGACCGGTTTATTGGTTGGTTCGGAAGGGACATTGGGTATCCTGACCGAAGCGACCCTACGATTGGCGCCTATCCCTGAAGCGAGAGGGACAGTCGTTGCAACCTTCCCATCACTAGAAGACGCAGCTTTGGCTGTTCAACAGGTGCGACAAGCCGGCATCACGCCCGAAGCGATGGAGTTTATGGACGGGGCTACCCTTTCCGCTGTAGATGACGCATTTTCGTTAGGGCTACAGAATGTACAAGCACTCTTGTTGGTTGGATTGTCTGGCCATCGCCTCGCCGTTGCCCAAGAGACTCAAGATGTATATCGTCTCTTGGAGAAAGGGTCTCTTCGTGTAGACCTAGGGCTAGAGAAAAATGAGATTGAACGCCTGTGGCTTGCTAGACGGTCCGCTTTTGGCAGCTTAGCAAGGAGGGCGGGCAACCTTTGGGTAGAAGATATCTCTGTGCCCCTTTCTTCTCTTGCTACGATGGTAAGGAAGATTGACTTGATTGCCCAAAAACATGACCTCTTGGTTGCGACACTTGGGCATGCTGGAGATGGAAACCTCCATCCTCAGTTCTCGCTGAGAGGAGAACCCGATGAAGAAGATCGCATCAAGGAAGCGATTGAGGAGATTGTCTCCCTAGCCGTGTCCTTGGGGGGCACCCTGACGGGGGAGCATGGCGTGGGGCAGGAAAAGAGAGACTTGCTCCCTTCGGCACTTGACCAGGGCGCCTACAAGACGATGGAAGAGATCAAGAAGGTCTTTGACCCTTTGGGGATTATGAACCCCGGAAAAGTCCTCTAGGGTGAACATTGAGGATTGTGTCGGTTGTGCCCTGTGTCAACCTGTCTGTCCCACTTTCCAAGAGACTCGGCTGGAGGGAGCAAGTGCCCGAGGAAAAATCGCCTTTTTGGCTGCTTATTCCCGTGGAGAACTCTCCGAAACAGACCCCCATTGGGGAGAGACCATGACCCTATGCACCTCCTGCTGGGCTTGTGAAGAGGCGTGTCCAGCTGGCCTTTCCATAAAAGACCTCTTCTTGGAATGGAGAGAGAATCATCCCCCCACCCAATGGGAACGCCACCTAAGAATGTTGCTCCGTTTGGCCACCATTACGCCCTTAGGAGTTCGAACCCTCCTACCCCTCTTCTTCTTGCCACTTCGAGGTTTGAAAAGTAGATGGAAAGCGCCTTTGCCCGTCACCTCAATCCACCCACCAAAAAGCTTCTTCTTCCCCGGGTGTTTCTCACGATACGCTGTGCCAGATGCTGCTACAAGTTCCTACAAGAGAGTGCTCTCTTTAGACTCGTTCAAAGATGTGGCTGTTGTTCCCTCTGGTCTCTGTTGCGGAAGTGCACTCATCAACAATGGATTATTGAAAGAACTCCCTGCCACCGCCACCCCCTTTCTTGAGTGGCTAGAAAAGAGAAACCCCTTGGCTGTCATTACCGCTGACAATACCTGTGGTCAGACCTTGCGCACCCTCCACCACTCTCTTCCCTCTCACCTAGAAAAGCGTTGGAAACGATTTGCTCCTCGCTTTCAAATTCTCCAAGAGATTGACCCCCACTTCCCCCCCAAAGAGGGATTTCAGAGTGCTTGCCATAATGAGCATCGTTGTGACAAGCCCGAAGCAACCTGTTGTGGATTTGGCGGAAGTTTTAGGTGGCAACACCCCTCTCTTTCTAGGAGGATTGGTAAGAGGAGACTCCGCCACTTAGGGTTCCATGAGGGAGGTGATATTCGGGTAGAAGGTCCCGGTTGCCTTGCTCACCTGCGGAGACTCGTCCCGCCTTCCCAACGGGCGAGAATAAGACCATGGACAGATTGAGGGTGTTGGTGCTTTCTAGGAGGCTTCCTCCTTTGGGGGGTGAACCAGGCAAACGAGCGTGGATAGTCGCCCAATGGCTGGCAAAAAACCCCCAACTCCAAACGATTTGGATTGCCCCAGGTCCTCCGGAGCATAAGACCCGTATTATTTTGGGTCCCGATGATCAATCAGGCGTTGAGATAGCGTATATCCGTATGCCCCTTTTCCCCTTCATGGATCCGCTTTTTCTCCTTCCATCCCTCGTTGAACGGGGCATCCACTTTGCCCAAGGTGCCCAACTGGTAGCAACCCCCCAAGGGGATGCCCTTCTTGCCGCAGCAGTCGAGGGGATTTCTCCCTCTTGCCCCCAATTTCGGTGGAATCTAAAGAAACCACTCAAAGGTTGGCCTTTACCCTCCATGGAGGGAGGATAATCCCCCTATGGTTGCTCTCCAAGATTACTTGAGGATTTCGGTCACAGATCGCTGTGATTTTCGATGCCTTTACTGCCTTCCCAAAGGTCTGCCCCCACCCCAAAGGCGTGCCTCCCTTTTGACCTACGAGGAACAAGTCGTTGTTGCCCAAACTGTAGAGAACTTGACACCCCTCAAGAAAGTCCGCTTGACAGGAGGGGAACCTCTCCTAAGGCAAGATCTTCACCACTTGGTTGGACTCCTTTCGTCCCTGCCCAGCCACCCAACGATTGCCTTGACGACGAACGGTGTTCGGTTGGCAAAAGCACTTCCCGCCCTTATGGATGCAGGTTTGACCACTGTCAATATCAGTATTGACCACCCCGATTCCGACCCCTTTTCTCGGCTAACAGGTGGGGGGAACCTATCGAAGGTTTTGGAGGGGCTTCGTGCCGCAAAGTCCGCGGGGATTCACCCCTTACGCATCAATAGTGTGATGACGAAAGAGACGGTTGCTGTTATCCCTGCCCTTATCGAGTTGGCGGTCAATGAGGGAGCTGATTTACGCCTGATTGAGATGATGCCTTTCGGGGATAACAAGGACTATTTTGGGGCACATGCTGTTTCTGCTTCTCAGATTGAAACTGCCCTTGCCCCCCATGTGGGAAAGAGGGTTCAACCAGAGCAAAGGGGACGGGGGCCAGCAAGAGACTACGCCCTTTCTGGCACGCCCCAAACCGCGGGTGTGATCGCTGCTTTCTCTGACCCGGGATGTGAGACTTGCTCCCGCCTTCGTGTCTCTTCAACAGGGAGAATCTCTCACTGTCTTTTCCAGACAAATGGGGTTGAACTCTTCCCTTCCTGCGCCCCTTACAACGGGTCCAACTCCTATCAGCACTCAAGACTGTTGTCTCTAAGAAACGAACCCACAACCCTTTCCAAACTGGAGAAAGTAGTTGGCATTCGTTATCGGAGATAGGGGGATGAGCGAGTCTGTGACGGTTCTTCTGTTTTCAGTCCTTCGTGAGCGTTTGGGTTGGCACGAAAAGGAGATTCCTTGGCGGGAAGGAATGTCGCCCCAAACTCTTTGGGAAGAGTTGATAGAAGGAGATAGAGGTGGCGTTGCCCCTGCCATTGACCACACCTTTGTACCTTGGTCTGCACCTATCAAGCCGGGAGATGAAATCGCCTTTGTCCCCCCTGTGGCGGGTGGATGACTGTCCTGTTCGTTGATGGTGCACTTTCTCCTCTAGAAAGACCGAATGCCGATAGGGCAGGTGCATGGGTTCTCTTTGAAGGTACGGTTCGAAGCCCCAATAAGGGACTCGTGGTGGAAGCACTCCTCTATGAGGCATACCCACCCATGGTTGAGGCTGAGGGGCTACGTATCTGCGAAGAAGCAGAGAAAAAATGGGACATCGTTGAACTCCATCTTCGCCATGGCTCTGGGAGGCTTCGCCCAGGCGAGATCGCTTTCCAAGTGGGTGTGTTGGCAGGTCATCGCGAGGAGGCCTTTGCCGCCGCAAGGTGGATCGTTGAACAAGCGAAAAAACGGCTACCCGTTTGGAAAGAAGAGAAAAAAGGGGGAAAGGAAAGATGAAACCGACTCACCTGGATCGTGACGGGAAGGCTCGAATGGTAGATGTTTCCGGAAAACCCCCCCTCAGACGACGCGCTGTTGCAGAAGGGAAAGTCCACTTTCCACCCCCCGTTGCAACGACCCTCAGAGATGACCCCATTACTGCCAAAGGGGACCTGCTAGCGGTTGCTCGGATTGCGGGGATTCAGGGTGGGAAGAAGTGTTCGGAGCTGATACCCCTTTGCCACCCCTTGCCCTTATCGCATATTGGGGTTGATTTTGCTTGGGAGGGAGACACCCTCTGTATCACCGCAGAGGCTACAACGACGGCGAATACAGGCGTTGAAATGGAGGCACTTACTGCGGTCAGTATTGCGGCATTGACGGTCTACGATATGGCAAAGGCGTTGAGCCGAGAGATTTCCATTGGGGGAATCTCTTTGGGTGAAAAGACGAAAGAGAGCGTCTAGGTTTTGTTTGTTCCCCTAAACCCTTCTGGCAACAAGGAATGGAGAAGGACTCGTTGTGTCAATTCTGAACCCACAGCTAGGACGTGGAGTTCTGGACCTCCAAACTCGAACAACATCTGTCGGCACGCCCCACAAGGAAAAATACCCTTTTCTTCTGGGGTAACGACTGCGATTGCTTCAAAAACACGGTGTCCCGCTGAAAGAGCTGATGCCAAAGCTACCCGTTCGGCACAGATACCCAATGTAGGTATCACAGGCTCTATGTTTGCTCCCACAAAAATCTCTCCTGTCGTTGTACAGCGAG
>JACNFQ010000102.1 GCA_014384545.1 bacterium
CTTGAGGGAGAAATAGTGGCTTATCGGCGGATAGGGTTTAGACCAAAAAGAGACTTTCGGCAAAGAACGAGACTCTTTTGAGACCTTGGGATTCTCACCCCCCATTAGAGAGCTCAAAGGTGGTGTTCCCTCATTGGGAGGAGCGCTCTCTATTTATCAACGACGGGAAAACGGGTTGGTTTCTAAGAGAGGGGGGGCAGGGGGACTACCACGATGTCGTGAGTGCGGGGCTGTTTTCTAGCGTGGTATGGAGAATACAGCGAGAGGCAGCACGCCCAGCGCCTTTCTTCATCTCTTCAGGGACGGATTCCCCAAAACGAATCTTGAAAGTCATCGTAGTGATACGGGTTTGGCGCTCGTCCATCTCGTAATCTACCTCTACCACTGTGCCTTTGGGATCGATACCCTTTGCTAAGAGGTATTTCGTTAGAAAGAACTGCGAGCACCCCCCCACAGCAGCCGCAAAGAGCTCAGTGGGTGTCATCCCCCCATCTTCGCCGTTCCATACCTTGGGCACATCCATCTTTACTTGGTGCCCCCTAGTCGCCCCTAAAGAGAGCATCGCTCCCATTTTCGTTACAACAACTGTCATTTCAAACCTCCTTGAAAGAAGGATCTTATCGCCTGACCAGTTCGTCGCTTGTGATGTCGATCAACCCGTTATTAGGCGGGGGCTTGTGGCTCTCCGAGCCACCATGTCGGGTGCTCCGGCGCAGAGCCGGACGCAAGCGTCCTTCTCTAGCCTCCGTCCCTCATGTCCATCCCCCCGGCATATGGCGACCTCCCCAATCCGTTAGGTCGGGGCTTCCACGCCCCGACGCGTGGCGACCCGTGGAAGGGTCGCCCTAATACCACGCCCCTACAAGGGTCGCCCTAACGGGGGGAGAGAGGTACTCTGAAGAGGGTGAGGTGATAATCCCCCTATGGGTTCTCTCTCTTTACATCCCGGCGATAGATTCCTCTTGAAGGACCCACACATAGGACCATTGGTTCATCAACACGGTCCTTGCCCATTGGGGAGTGTTGCGAAGGACCCCTTGGGGCGATTGGTTCGCTCGGTGGTGGGGCAACAGCTCTCGGTGAAGGCGGCGACAACGATTGGCTCTAGGCTCTCTGCACGGGTAGGAGACCCAGTAGATCCTTCACGATTGGCTCGGACAACGCGGAACGAGCTAAGGGGGACTGGGCTGTCACGGGTCAAGGCGAAAGCGATTCGCCTCATCGGCAAGGGGGTGGAGGAGGGCTCAATAGATTTTCAGGAGATTCAGGAGATGGATGATCTTATGGCGATACGCACCCTAACCGCCCTCTATGGTGTGGGACCATGGACGGCAGAGATGTTCCTTATCTTTGCTTTGGGAAGACCAGACATCCTCTCTACGGGCGATCTGGGGCTACAGGAGGGGGCAAGACGCCTTTTTGGGTTGGGTGAGAGACCCTCGCCTGAGGCATTTCTCTCTCTTGCCAAGCCATGGCGCCCTTGGCAAAGTGTAGCTAGTTGGTATTTGTGGCGCTTGCTAGATGTTCCTCAAGAAGGGCGTAGATAAGGCTCGCGACCATTTCAACACGCAGCAACTGAACCCTACACCCTTTCCACGACTCTCTTTACCTACCACCACCCCAACCTGGAGACGCATGCAACAGTCGGTAAAGGGGGCAAAAGGTGAACAGAAAAGAGGCGGAGGGCACTTGACGACACCTTCCTTCTAGCCTCCTGGTGGAAATGGTGAAAGAGATCGGCTAGCGGGGGTGATAATGACACTATGTTCTCGTCACTCATCCCCGAAGCGTCTGCCCGAAAGGGTGGGGACATCATCCATACCCTCAATGCTCAAGCAAAGGCACGCGCTCGTAAGGGGGAAAATATCTTGAACGGTACTTTGGGTTCTCTGTTAGATGACGACGGCAACCTAGCGGTCATTCAAGCTTGGGAAAGAGCCCGTACCACGATTGACCCAAGATTGATGGCGGCGTATGCACCCATTCAGGGGCATCGGGGATTCTTAGATGGTGTGGCAAAAGAACTCTTTGGTGGCAACGCTCATAAAACTGCTTCGGTAGCAACACCAGGTGCTTGTGGGGGGATCTTCTTGACATTCAAGAATTTCCTAGAGCCCGGGCAATCCGCACTCTTACCCCATATCCATTGGCCGCCCTATGGCGTTCTCTCTGCCAATGCGGGTAGGGGATTGGCTTGTTTCAATACGTTCAAGGGAAGCCGCTTTGACTTGGAGGCGTTTCGCGAGGCTCTGTGGGGACAGATAGCGTCTCAAGGTCGGGCGATGCCCATCCTGAACTTCCCATGTAATAACCCCACGGGGTACTCCCTAGATAAGGAGGAGTGGGAGGGCGTAGCAGAGATCTTAGCCCAGGCATCCCAAAAGGGCCCCGTCGCATTGTTGTTGGACTTGGCGTACGAAGCTTATGGCCCCGAAGGATCACGTGATTGGGTGAAAGTAATCCCTCAAATGGGCGAAACCACAGTCGTTGCTGTATGGACCGCAAGTAAGACGTTTACTCGGTATGGCGATAGGGTGGGGGCGGTCGTTGCCTTGCCCCCCAATCCTCAAGAAAAAGAAGGGATGGAACGGGCATTTTCCTATACATGTAGAGGCACGTGGAGCATGAGCGGTCATGCGGGGCAGATGCTCACTTACAAGCTAATGACCGACCCTGTTTTGAAGGCAGAGGCAGACAGACAGAGAGAGAGATTGCGGGACCTACTCTTTGAGCGGGCAGAACTGTTTAACGGGGAAGCAAGGCGCTTGGGGCTTGACTATCCAAGATATGACGGAGGGTTCTTTGTGATGGTATTCTGCAAAGAACCCAACCAAGTTGCAGAGAAGATGCGGAAAGAGGGCGTATTCGTCGTTCCTATCGAAGGGGGTGTTAGGCTGGGCATCTGTTCGGTACCCGCTGTGGATATTCCTCGGTTGGTTCAAGCGGTAGGGAGGGCATTATGAAACGATGGATCTTGGTGGTGGGCGTTCTTCTGGGGGCGACCCAAGGGCATACCGATTGCCAAGGGGGATGGGGGGTATCCCCCGAAAGGGGGAAGGGGCGGGGGTATGTCACCAGACAGGATATTCTCTCTAGACGGTTGGATCGCTCTATTGCTCCAGAAACCCCTGGCGAAGTAGAGATCTTCTACTTGGGATTTGCCGGGGATGCGAAACAGGATGTCTTTATGTTGGAAACACTCTTTGGTGAAGAGCTTTTCTTGGAGAGGTTCTCCAAAGAAGGACACACCCTCTCATTGGTCAACAACAAAGAGACCTTCAGAAGAAACTTAGTAGCTAACGAGGAGAACTTGGCTCACGCATTGGATGTTTTAGGCCAGACGATGGGGCAAGAGGACATTCTCTTTCTTTATTTGACTTCCCACGGATCCAGAGACCACTATCTATCGGTTGATTTCAAGGGATGGGCAGAAGAGGATTTGAACGGAGAGATGATTCGGAGCATGTTAGACGAGGCAGATATAAGGTGGCGCATCGTCGTCGTTTCTGCTTGTTTTTCGGGAGGCTTTATCCCCGCGTTGGAGGGTTCCAACACATTGGTGGCTACAGCGTCTGATGCCGACCAAACCTCGTTTGGATGTTCCGATGAAAGGGACTTTACGTTCTATGGGGAAGCACTCTTTTTTAGGCAGTTGGATATCGGTGTGGGGCTACTGGAAGCATTAGAAGGGATGCCCGTTTTGATTGACAAGATGGAGGATAAGGAAGGGTATGAACACTCTAATCCCCAAATGGTGATGGGGGAAGAGTTCCTTGTCCATTGGACCGAAAGCCTCTCTGCAAGCACGGACTGAAGGACGACTTAGGACGACTTAGGATGACTTTATGAAAGGTGCCCTTCCTTATCTATTTGTAGTAGTGGCAGTCGTCGTGGGTTTGTTGACGCTGGGAGGGGGTGATCCCCATCGGTATCACCAATCCCATGGGTTGATGGGGCATGAGACGAACGAGGTTCTCCCCGCCCATAGGTACCCCGCAGGGGTGGTTAGAGAGACTTACCAGATGGCAGCAGAAGTTTCAGAGGTTATTGACCAGCTCTTCTGCTACTGCTTTTGCTCGGACCATTCTGGGCATAAGTGTCTGCTGACTTGCTTTACCAATGACCACTTTTCTAACTGTTCCATCTGTATCAACTAGGAGCGCACTGCT
>JACNFQ010000103.1 GCA_014384545.1 bacterium
GGTGGAGCATTGTCCTAGGACGTTGGGCACTCGCTGACGAAGAAGAAGTTGAAAGAGGTAGAGGTCTTATTGCCCAGCTCTCACCCCTCTCCCTCGCAGAGATTTCACTCGCTTTGCCTAAGGAGGGGCTCCTCGCATTACCTGATGACTCTCTCCTAGAGATCCTCTCCTTGACCCTCTCCGAGGAAGAAGCAAGAGATGCCGTATGGGCGATGCGCCTCTCTTCGGTAGAGTCCATCCCCGAACTGGACCAAGTGGACCCCCTCGTCCTTCTCCGCATCCGCCTTGATGATCTGCTTGCACGTGTTGACCAACCCACCTTTTCGGCTGAAGTTCTCTCTCTATACTTAGAGGTTTTTGAGCCCCTTGAACCCAGTTTGATGGCTCAAGATCCCTCTTGGACTCTTTCAACCGAAAGAGCATTCCATGCCCTACTCCAAGCGGCAGAAACAGATCGGTTTGAGAGAACAGCCAACTTACAAGCCCTATTATCCCAAGATCGCCTCTCTCAAGGTAGCCCCCTTCCTCCGAAGGGGATCATCATCTCGTCCCTGACCATCATCCTTCGGGAAGGTGCAGAAGCGTTCTTGATCATCGCTGTTCTCTTGGGTCTGATTCGACGAACAGGACGGAAAGACCTTCTCCCGAGTCTGTGGGGCGGAATCTCGGCTGCTCTCCTTGGTACGGGTGGCTTGGCACTCTGGGCAAAGAACGCTCTTTCATCTGCAGATGCCGAGATCTTAGAGGGGGCAACGATGCTCCTTGCTGCGGGTGTCCTCTTGGGTGTCAGTCTGTGGTTCTGGACAAAGTCAGCACGAGGTCTTTGGGAGAAGGAATTGGCGGGCAAGGTAGAAGCTGCCTCGGCACAGGGATCCACATGGGCTATTGGAGGGATCGCGTTCTTGACTGTCTTTAGAGAAGGCTTTGAAACGGTCCTTTTCTATCGTGCCCTCATCGCTTTTACAGATGCCCCAACCCTAGTCTGGACAGGATTCCTTATTGGGGTTGCTCTCTTGGCGGTTGCTGGATTCCTCATTCTTCGTGTCGTACGCTCGTTTCAGGTCGGTTCTCTCTTCCAGTTCACCAGCCTATTCCTCTTTGTGATGGCATTCGCTTTTGCGGGTCAAGGAGTCGCCGAACTCCAAGAAGGAGGACTCCTCCCTCTTTCTCCTCTAAGAGGGGCTCCCTCAATGCCCGTTCTGGGCATCAATCCCACCTGGGAGGGGTCGTTGGTGCAAAGTGCAATCCTCTTTTTGGGACTGTGGGGATGGAAGAGGATGAGGCAGAAGCCCCCTCCTCCATCAATCCAAAGTGGGACAAACTAGAAACCATCCCCCATCCTTTGTGGTAGAGTCTATTAGTCGTTCATTCGACAAACTGCGCTACACGAGGAGGTGTCTATGCAGAAATTTATTACGGCCAGCGTCGTTGCGGCGGTTGGTCTTTGGTTTTATGGGAAGTCCATTCCCTTCTTTGACTCGGTATCGTCCGCATTGGGCAGTGCCGGTTTCATCGTCAACTTGCTTGGTGGTGTTATTTTCGTTCTCTTTTACCGTATGGTCTCCGGCTCTATTTCTGGAGATGGTTGGGCAAAGGGTATCGTTTTTGGCTTGATGATGTTTGGAGTCAGCAGCGCTGTCTTGATGGCTCAAACGGGCATCACAGCCTCTCTTATGGAGAACCTAGGACAAGGTGCAGATGGTGAAGCAGGACTCGCTCTTCGTGGTGCTGCGATCTCTATCAAGGACATCTGGGCTTGGCAAGGTGCTATTTCCTGGGCTGTCATCGGTGCCGTCACAGGTGCCGTCCTTACAGAAAAGAAAAAGGTCGCCTAACTCCATTCTTTTTCTTGGATTGTCTTCTAGGCAATCCACTCCTTCGCCCTCGGTTTAATCCCCGAGGGCGCTTTTCCGTGCGGAACGTACAGCAGGGTGTTCTGCGCCTTTCCACCTGAGAAGTGCCTCCATAGAGCCTTCCCATTCACTCTTAGCCAACCCTCTCACGCCTTCTAACTGAATACGCCAGTCGGCATGCTCCAAGGCGTCAACCAATAGGGGACCTGCCTCTGACATTCGCCCCAATACCCGAAACCGTCCGCGCCCTTCTTGGGGAATCCAATCTAATCTCCCCAAGTGAGCGAGTGCCACTTCTGCACCATAGCGCAACATGGCGCAGTCCCCATCCACCAATGCTCCTAGCGTCTGACCCGACCTCTCAGTGGGGAGCTTGCCCAACGCTTGAACCGCAGCCAACCCATCCCGTCCGCAATCCACAGCACCAAGAATGATGCGGGGCACCAAGTCCACCCGACCAAAGATACCGATCCCCTTTACGGCCATTCGCCCTGGAGCCGTGGTAGGGAACGCCCCTTCAGGCCACCTTAGAACGACTTGGTCAACAACAGCCTCAACTTCCATCCGAATTAGGAGATCTATGCCATTCGTCAGACGCTCTCCATCACCATCAAGAACTTCCGCCATCAAAGGTTCAATAAAGAGATCTCCTATGGCAGGAATAATCGCCCACAATGCACGCTTCTCCAAAGTCGTTTCAGCACCCAGTTTCTCCATCAAGAAAGGAAGAGCTTCTTCTCCTTCTTCAATAAAGCGTTCACGTGCTAAGGCAACAACCTCCACATCCTCCCCTACCTGCCAACGCGTAGCGTCCGTCCACAAGTCGTCATAACGACCCGAAAACCCCACCACGAGAAGAAGAAGAACGCTCAATCACCCTCCTCCGCCAGGGGAAAGTCCTTAGCAATCCACCCAAATCTCCGGAACGCCACCCTCTTCATCCCTGTTCGGCTATCTAACAACCCCGTCGGTTTGTTCCACGCCCCATTCTTTAGATTGAACCAAAATATAGGTCCTCGTCGAAATGTGGAAGAGGAAAAAGCCTCCAGTATCTCCTGGAGCCGCTCTTCCATTCCCGCCCCATAAGCAGCCTCGTCCCCTACTCCATTTACCGCTGTATTCGTTTCCGTAATCCACAGGGGTAACTCCTCCATCCATGTCCCTCTTACCTGACCCTCAAGCTGGGAAAGCGCATCGTGGGGTGGACGACTGTAGATGTGGATGTTTAGGGCATCTACATTGAGGGGCTCTATCGCCAAGAGCTGAATGAACTCCTTTCGCCACGCTGCCCCTTCAGGACAATCTAGAGCTAGACAACTCGTTAGACTGGGCAACAAGACGGGCACCCCCACCCCAGACTCTCTAAGCCCTTCAACGATCGATACGACAACGGCAAGCCCCTCTTCGGGTGTTCCGCAGAAAAAAGTGGGTAGGTCTGGTTCGTTCAAGATCTCCCAGCCATCAACGAGTGCCCCCACCTCCTTTACCGCTTCCTGTGCCCATGCCTTCAAGGTAGGCGCAAAGGGTTCGTTACACCCCTCCCTACTGCCCTCTGCCGTCCTTTGAGATGGTGGGCCCCCATGGAGGACGATCAAGTTGCACAACCGGGCCTCTTTCGCCATGGAGAGGACTTGACGAACCTCTTCCCACCCAGCGGAGTCATTCGTCAACCGAAAAGGGAGATGGCTTCGTTCCCACCGAACACCTGCCGCAACGACACTCTCTATAGCCCCATTAACCCCGATATCTTCCCCCCGGTTGAATAGATAGGTCGCCAACCCCAAGCCCCCACACTTTGGGTCGCCCGTATCCGCCACGGGGATTTCCACATCAGCAGGTATACCCCGATTATCTCCTTCCAATTCATTCTCCTTCTTATCCATCGCCTTGAAAAACAACCAAGACATCACACTGAATAGGACGATTCCCCACAACATGGTGGTTGATTTCATTCTGACTTATCCCATCCAGCGCCAAAGGTGCTACGCACCCAGAACTCCCCGTTTTCAAACCCCTCTGAATAGCGATCCTCTCCTGCCAAATCCAAGAGAAACCCTCCACTAAAGAACCCACGGCGGGCATTCCCCCAACCCTGCACCCCCCCCTTAACTCCTTGATACCCATCATTCCCCGGACCATCCACCAAAATACCCAGACCATTGGCATTTCCCTAACCCTGTGCCAACCCTCCCCCAGAGGAATAGTCACTCTCAC
>JACNFQ010000072.1 GCA_014384545.1 bacterium
CTGAAGCTGTAAACGGTTCGGTTACTGTATATGCCGGTGCTGAAGGGTTCGTCGCTCGGTCTGGTCTTGCTGGGGGGGGGCGGGTTCAATCGTTGATAAAGAGGGACGCATTATCACCAACTGCCATGTGATGGGTTGGGGAAAGACCCGTAGCGCTTATATCCGAATGGATGGTGGAGATATTCTTCCTGCCAAACTTCTCTTCAATAACTGTAAAATTGATATCGCTATTATTCAGATTCTTCCTAATGAAGAAGAGCCCGAAAAGGAATACCCCTTTGTCCCTATGGCCAACAGCGATGAGGTTGTTCGGGCACAACGCGTCTTTGCAGTAGGTAACCCTGGCGATCAAAGTTATCAGAGTTTCAGCAGCGAGAACACGATCTTCAAGGACTTCCTCTTGAAGAACACCGTGACATCTGGTATTGTCAGAGATCGAATCCTCTCCCCGCAGCTCGTTCAACGTATGCTGGGAGGGGTTGCGATTGGGGGCACCCAAGGAGTTTGGGATTATGGGTTGGAGCTGTCCGAGACCTTTGATGTAGATGCAACGATCAATGGAGGAAACTCTGGAGGTCCCCTTTTCAACGCTTTGGGAGAACAAGTCGGTGTCAACTTTGCAGGATCTTCTTTCTTTGAGGGACAAAATATGGCGATTGTCATCAATGATGCCAAGAAGACCTATCAAGATACTGTTGATTTTGGGCGCGTTGTTTATTCATGGTTGGGGATTTATGTCTTTTTGGACAGGCAGCAGATTGAATGGTCATCAGTCATGAGCATTCAACAGAACAGTCCCCTTTCGGGAGTTGTGGGTGGCCCCCGTGGTCGTGAAGCATACTCTTCAATGACTTTAAGGGAGGATGAGGTGAGGAGCATCGTTGAAACACCATTTGAGGTCTTGGATATCTTCCCAGACAGCCCCGCTTCAAAGGCTGGCTTTCGCAGGGGAGACTTAATCCATGCGTTTGGTTGGGACCGAGATGGTGATGGGGAAATCGCCAAGGATGAAGTCGTTGCCCCCGAACATGCCTTTGAGGCTCGGGCTTGGATACGTGCACTCCCCTTGGATACCGATTTGCTCGTTGAAGTTGAGCGCGCTGGGGTCCATTACCTGATTCCCATGGAGATTGCGGAACAGCCAGGTCCTGGTGAGTTTGCTGGGGGGACATTATGACATTCCTCTCCCTACTTCTCCTCTTGACAAGCCCCAATGTGGTGGTCCCATTGGAGATTGATGTGGACAATTTGCCCCCCGTAGTCGCTGTAGCCAATGTAGGTCCCTCATTGGTTTCGGTAGAGATTATCGAGACGAAATATGGTATCTCACTTTCTGGTGCATTGACAAGGGTGATTGGAACGACAGGGTTTTCTGGGGCTCTAATAACTCCCGATGGCTATGTCGTCACAACGGCGAGTAATCTAGAGGGAGTCCGTAGGATCGCAATCTCTCTTGAGGGGAATCGTTGGCCTGCTCGTTTGGTAGACCGAGATACATTCAACAACATCGGTCTTATCAAGATTACGGGGGATGCCCCTTTCTTCAATCCCATAGGTGTTGCCGATTCTGACCTTCTCTCACAAGGGATGTCCGTCTTGGCGGTGGGAAAGCCTATTGGCGAGGAGCTCGCAGCTAGCCTTGGTGTCGTTTCTGCGATTCGCGATTATTTCTTGCCCTCGGGATATCTCATTCCCAAGATGATTCAAACCGATGCACACGCTTTCTCTTTTAACCGGGGAGGACCCTTGGTTGATATGGACGGAAAGATGGTCGGAATGACTGCGTTTTCTGTCCAAGAAAACACCTCTACGCCTGTTTACTTGGCTACGAGTGTTTTGGACTTGAACTTCGCTCTCCCTTCTAATTTGGTGATAGATACGGCTGAAAAGATGATGCAAGGACAGACACTTTTCCATCCTTGGATAGGTATCCAACCCACCATTCTCCAAGAAAGGTATGCTCTCTTTGCAGGGATTCCGGATGCGTACATGGGACGCTCAGGGATATTGGTTCAAACGGTGGACGCTAACTCGCCCGCTTCACAGCAGGGATTGGGTGCTGGGGATATTCTGCTAGGACTAAGGCGCACCCGCGTCATGGCTACAGGAAGGGAAGAGAATAGCGAAGAGTTCGTTGTCTCTCCTTTGGGGCTAGCCTCTTGGATCCGAGCCAGTGAACCGAAAGATACACTCACGCTGATTCTTCTGCGAGAGGGACAGGTAGAAGAAGTCTCTCTTAGACCACAAGATCGTCCCGACAACGCTCTTCCCGGCACGGTATAGCCTCTTCCCTGTGGCGCCCCCCCGCGTTTCCATTGCTCTTAGCGCTTCGCTCCTGTTTTTCTTGGCAGGTTGTGTCGCTGGTGCAACCCCTCCTCTCTTCTCGGTGAATGGTGCCTCCTTCCCAAGAGAATGGGTTGAAACCTATCCAGATCGTCTTCTTTTTGGGATGCGCCAAGGGTTAGCTCCGGGCGAGAGATTACCTCCTGCACTTGAGGAAGAGATTAGGGTGAGGCTTCTTGACGAGGTTGTAGCTTCTAGGCAAGCCCTTAGGAGAGGGTTGAGAGTCTCCAGAAAAGAGGTTTTGGTGGCGTATGTACGATGGGCGGGGATGGCGTTTGAGGGTGATATTGAAGCTGCAGAACGGTATTTTAGGGAACAGGGGGTTCTGCCCGAAGAGATTATTGTTCATCTTCGAAGACGGGTTCTTGCCGAGAAAGGGTACGCTCTTTACATGGGCATTCGTGATGGAGACGTAAGAAGGTTCTGTGAAAGGGAATGGGAGATCGTCGTCTTCCATTTCAAGGCTTATGCAGAAAGAGCAGGTGAAGAGGAGGTAGGAGAGCCGAGCCTGTCGTGGGCACTCGATTATTGCCGGAGTGCACTACGACAACAGCGCGCCAGCGACCCCAACCTAAGGATTAGAACCCGAGAAGCGATGGAGAGAGGACTTGTGATAACGAGATGATTGAAGGTGCTCGTGCCCGGATGATTTTGGACAGCAGGGGATTTCCTACGATTCGTGTGGAACTCCAATCAAGGGGGCGTTGGTTTGGGGCGAATGCCCCTTCGGGAGCCTCAACAGGAAAGAGAGAGGCTCTTGAGAAGCGAGATGGTGGGGTGGATTGGGGAGGGAAAGGTGTTGAGAACGCACTGGCAGGGCTCCGAGATTCTCTTTTTCCAGAGATTCTAGGAAGGGACCCCCGCGACCAAAAGGCGTGGGATGCCCTTCTTCTTGCAAAGGATGGAACAGCACAGAAGGAAGTCTTGGGTGCCAATGCCATCCTTCCCGTATCGCTTGCAGGGGCTCGAGTTGGCGCACACCTCCAAGGCGTTCCTTTGTGGCAGTGGATTGCCACCCTTTCTGATTCTCAACCGTCATTGCCCGTTCCCACCTTGAATGTACTCAATGGGGGTGTCCATGCCGACAATGGGCTAGATGTTCAGGAGTTCATGGTTGTTCCTCATCTAGAGACATTTTCCTTGTCTCTAAAGGCAGGTGTAGAGGTTTACCACGCCTTGCATACCCTACTTGGTGAGAGGGGGCATTCCGTTGCCCTTGGAGATGAAGGAGGGTTTGCTCCTAGACTCAACAAAAACATCGATGCTTTGTCCTTGGTCGCAGAGAGTGTAGAG
This sequence comes from bacterium, assembly GCA_014384545.1. Taxonomy (GTDB): domain Bacteria; phylum UBP7; class UBA6624; order UBA6624; family UBA6624; genus NIOZ-UU106. The sequence continues at coordinate 3,637 of JACNFQ010000072.1, forward strand.
AGGGCGGGGTATCGATTGAAGGAAGAGATATCTTTAGCGTTGGATGTCGCCAGTTCAGAGCTTGCAAACCCAGAGGGTTATAGATGGGAAGGTGGGGACCTGTCGGCCGATGCCTTGGTGGAAATCTATGAAGGATGGGCAGATCGATTCCCCCTTATTTCCATTGAGGATGGGATGGGAGAAGATGATCGGGTAGGTTGGGGCTTACTGACAGCTCGTTTAGGGAGCAGAATGAGGTTGGTGGGGGATGATCTGTTGGTGACTCAAAATGAAGAAGTCAAGAAGGCAATAGAGGGAGAGTTGTGTAATGCCCTCTTGGTAAAGGTGAACCAAGTAGGAACCCTTACCCAGACACTGGAGGCCGTGGAAGAAGCAAGGCAAGGAGGGTGGGCTTGGAGTGTTAG
>JACNFQ010000104.1 GCA_014384545.1 bacterium
ACAATGCGTTTTCTTCGCTTCCAGATAGTCGTGTCATAAGCGTCCAATCCAAAGCCCTTCGGTTCTCCCTAGAACGGGGTGCATTCTGCGAATCCTTTCGTCCTCTATGCCGATGCTGGGGACAACTTAGCCCTAGAGAGGATTCTCTTCTTGTTTGACGATATCGTCGCCTGCAGCCACCCGCCCACGCAGATGGACTCTATGAATGCCCCTGGGAGGCACCCCTCGGCGAACACTTTTGGTCCGCTGTAGCCTTTGACCGCGCGGGGAATGTAATGGAAGCGCCATGGCGCACGCTGATGGTGACAGAGTAGCAGCCTTGCGAAAGGTCGTTCCACTAGGTTTCCATTCTTTAGAGTAGTCTGAAATCGGTCTCGTTAGGGGCACATACTGAATCCACTCATTCTCTCTATGGTAAGATGAGTTTGTCTGCTCAAATAGACTGATAATATGGAGGTATTGTTGATATGAATAGATTCACATTCTTGGGGGTTGTCCTACTTTTGGCCCTAGGGGGGTTTGCCGCCTGTGGCGGTGGTAGTTCCTCCGCTGGAAGTTGGGACCTGAGTGGTGGCGGAAGTGGTGGGGGGGCAAGCCTTGCCGCTTTGGGCACTGGGTTTGAAGCTGTCGCTTTTTCTTCGAACGGAAAAGAGTACAAAGTGGAGATGGGGGCTGATGGCTCCTTCTCTATCTCTGTCCCTGGTGGCTCCACTGTCCGGCTTGGTATTCGTGCTGGCGACGGTTCGGTAAGGTGGATTGTATTTACAGATGCTGCTGGAAACGAAACGGACATCCTTGTTCTTCCTCCTGGGAATGGCAAAATTGACTTTGGCTCCCTTACAGACACCATCCTAGGGAAACTTGGCCCAGAGTTTAACCCGTTGGAGTTGCTTGATCGTGATGGCGATGGCATCAAGGACATCGTTGATGGCATCCTTGACACTTGGCTAGATGACGATAGCGACGGCTGGGACGACAGAGACGCCGACCACGATGGGTGGTCTGATGACGACATGGACCATGACGGTTGGGACGAGCGGGACGATGACCACGATGGGTGGGACGACCGCGATAGTGACCACGATGGCTATGACGACCTAGACAGTGACCACGATGGCCATTCGGACTTTGACAATGACCATGACGGATGGGATGATGATGACACTGACCACGACGGATGGCGTGACAGCGATGATGATCACGATGGATGGGACGATGACAACCATAGCGAACGGTGCGAACACTTCCCTAGCGATCCCACCTGCGTCTAGATAATCAACGCATTCAACTTTGGGGGGGGCTTCGGCTCCCCCTTTTTTGCGCCTTTTCTATCCCGTTGGATAATAAGGGGGGCACCCACCCTTCTTTCGTAGGATGGGGTTGTGATTACGCCTCCCCTGTTCTGGCTATTGATGCTCCTTTCAGGGTGGTCCACCCCCGAAAGGTGGAATCCTGGAGGTGGCTCCCCTTTCTTCCCCCAAGGGATGGGGGTCAATATCCACTTTACAGGCGATACACCGGGGTACTTGGATGACCTAAACCTCCTATCGAGGGCATTTGGATTGATACGGATGGACTTGAATTGGGAAGATGCCGAAGTGGAAGAGGGCGTATTTGACTTTTCCAGATGGGACAAGTTGGTTGACGAGGCAAAGAGAAGAGGCGTCCTGACCATTCTCATCCTAGATTACGGACATCCTTTATATACCGCTGATCATTCGGTACGCGGGAGTGAAGAGCGAGCTGCTTTTGTTCGTTTTGCTACAGAAGCAGCACGCCATTTCAAAGGGAGAGTAGCGGGGTGGGAAATCTGGAACGAACCGAACTTGGCAAGGTTTTGGCGGCCGCAAGAGGGTGTACTTACCGAATACACGCTCTTAGCGCAGGATGGTGCAGACGCAATCCGTACTGAAGACCCAGAAGCTTCCCTATTGGGGCCCGCCGTTTACCCAAGTGAGGACTTGGGGTTTTTGAAGGGGATTGCGGGGGAGGGGTTTCTAGAGGTTCCTGACATTCTGACATTCCACCCTTACAGGGATAGGGGACCCGAGAGTGTGATGGGATTGGTCAGCCAGTTAGAGACGTTCTTGGAGGAAGAAGGATTTCCCCAAATGCCCCTTGCAATGGGCGAAATGGGGTACTCCATATTGAGATGGGATGGAGAACGGATTAGCCCGACCCACCAAGCAGCCCTTATGGCACGCACTTATCTAGTAGGGGCGATGATGGAGATGCCCTTTGTGATTTGGTACGACTGGAGAAACGATGGGATAAACCCTGATGCGAGAGAAGAGAACTTTGGGACTGTTCGGAACGATCTTACCCCAAAGCCCGCTTACCGTGCAGCGAAAGCGCTGCGTTCCCTGTTGGGGGGGTATGAAATCGTTGACTTGTTAGATGGAGCTCCTGAAGTTTGGGCATTGGTCTTCTCTAACGGCACCACAACCCGCCTAGTCGTTTGGTCTAGCACATCTCAGAAGACGCGTTGGATGCCACCCTTTCCGCCTAGTGCGGCATGGGACCTCTTTGGTAAACCCCTCCCCCCCGTCCCCCCCTTTACGGTTTCAGGAGAACCCTTCTTTCTGGAAATGCCCCCCGGCTGGCACCCCTAAGGGCAACGGTTGCGGGGGGGATGGACATGAGGGGTCGGAGGCCAGAGAAGGACGCTTGCGACCGGCTCTGTGCCGGAGGGCTGTAAGGCCCCTTAGCCCAGGGGCTGTTCCTTCGAAACCTCGCGGTCCCCCCAGCCGGGTCGAAGGCGTCGCCTCCTCCCCGGACCTCCGGGGCCCACGCTGTCCACCCCCTGGGTAGGCCCTAGAAGTGCGAATGACCGACATGGTGGCTCGGAGAGCCACAAACCCCCACCCGTGACCACCCTTGGCTCCGTCGCGCTGGCGGGGGCGGAGCCCGCATAGGGACCGGCGGCGGACCTCTCCGAGGCAGACTGACGGGGCGACAGGGGGAGGTCGATTCCAGAGAATGTGGCTCAAGCCATCCCTCCCCCCCCCGCCGGCGGTCTGGTGGGAGGTTGTCTGACCCAAACCTGTTCAACCCTCCCCGGTTCGTCCTCTTTCGCCCCCCCCAAAAGAAAAAGGGTCTATAATCCGGGACATGAGGTGGTTGTTGGCCGGCGCTTGCGCCTTTCTCCTTGGGGTGGCAGGGGGGTTGGAGCCACGCCGCGAAGCCCCTGCCGACGCCTCTGCCGCCATCCCCACCCTCCTCTCCCCTTCCGTCGGAGGGGGTTCCCTCGGCTTCATTGACTCTGCCCCGCCCCTGCCCCTGGTCGCGGGGCTGGGGGGGGATCTCGGCTTTCCGGTGGAGATCGCCGGATCGGCCACTTCACCTTCCACCTCCTGTCCAGAGGTTCGCCTCCAAGGCCACCCCCCTTTCCCATCCTGCAGTGGAGGTGTACCCCTATGCGGGGTCGGGTGCTCAGGGAACAACCTCCCCTGCGAATTCGTCTTTGAATCCATATTAGAGGAAGAGACCCCTTACTGGGAGGCCTGTTGCGCGCTCCCTGGCTCGGATGTCCCCGTTGTCAAGAGAACGATCACCCGGTCCTGTGCCCAGTGCAACGACAAATGCTCACTTGGGCTCTGCAACAAGCGGTCTGACGGGGAAACCGGCCCCCCCATCCCCTGGAAGACGACCTGCCTCTGGTGGTACGACTGTTGCGAGTGCACCAACCCGGACTGCCCGGCTTGCGTCAACTGCATTGCCCCTGATCCGTTCACTAAGCCGGGGGAGCCCAATCCGTTTCAGTGTTCCCATTCCACAACCCTTCCCCTGGAGTGCAAACTGTGCAATCTCTGCTGCCTCCCGTGAGGATCTTGGCGAGCCCGACCACCAGCCGCCCCTACCCAAGGGGACACTTGGTGGTCTTCCTCTTGGCAGTGGCAGTGGGTGGTTGTGCTTCTGTTGAAGAGGCCCCTCCAGTTCCCCAACCCCAACCGCAGGCAACATCGGCAGAGCGTCCTCCGGGCC
>JACNFQ010000059.1 GCA_014384545.1 bacterium
TCCACAATCACGATAAGTGAACGCCAATTCCTTAAAGAGCTACCTACTCTATACCTTGATGCATGGACCCAAGTACGCGTTGTAGAGGCTCTGGCTCGGTTGGGAGAAGGACAACAAGCAGGTGTCGTTTGGGACCAACTACTTCCTCGTCTTGAAAGAGGAATGCAGATCGTAGAGCGAGCACGAGGAACGCCTTGGGTAGGAAATGACCCCAAAGTCCGAGCAGGCATTCGCATAGCAGACGCATTCACTACGCCTCTCTATGCCGAAGGACTGCCTGGGGAGATCCTCCTCAGTTTTTCCTTGCCGCCAGAAATTATCGGTAAAGTATGGGTGGGGCTTTCTCCGGTGGGCGCAGAAGGAAAAAAAGGAACGATTCTTTATCCGGCACTTTACCCCCTAGACGACAGAGGGAAACTCTTCTTTCCACAGATGCCACCTGGTGCGTATGCATTATCAATCGCTTACCGCGATGGTGGTTCTGGGAAACATCCCACCCTCGTTGAGGGACCTCAAGAAGGAATCCAGGTTTGGTCAGGTGAGCGGACGACAAGAGAGTTTCGGATTGTGGATCAAGAACCCCTTGCCCTTCGTTGTTCGGAAAGTGGTCTCGTTTGGGATGCCTACCCAGGGGCGATAACGTATCGTGTGGAATGGTGGTGGGGAGATGCCCCCATGAAGAAGAAAGGGGGGACTCTTACTCGTAAGGGGTGGGCGTCTGTCAAGGGTGCGTCGTTCTCTTTGGAGAATATAGAGGAACCCCTTGCCCTTTTTCGCGTCGTTCCTTTGAACGGGGAAGGGGAGCCTTTGGCCAATCCCTTCCCTTTGCAATGGGAGGACCACTTCAGGGTATGGGCGGGGATGATGAAGGGAGATAAGGGGCTTTCTTGCAAAGATGATGGCGCCTTGCTTTTAGAGTAGACCCAGTATCGTGGGGTGGTGCCGGAGGCGGGAAGCGACCACTTTGAGGGATTCACCATCAGGCCCAAGGTTCTCTCCAACTACATCTGCTAGGGGCAATACCGCATAGGGGCGACGAAGCCCGGGATGCTTTTCCCAAACTCCTTCCACCCAAACCAAATCAAGGTCCAATGTTCGTGGTGCGTCAGGTTCGTGGCTGGAAGGACGCCCTGCTTCGCTCTCCAAACCCTTCAATAGCGATCGCCACTCCCACTTGTTTAGGGGGGCTTTGGCTCGGATTGCCCTATTTACGAAGTGAGGTCCCTCGCCCTCGGCTTTCGTTCGCCATCCCCTTCCCAAAGAGAGAATCTCTACGCGTTCAGCCAAAAGACGGGGACCTTCCTTAGCCCAATGGTCGGGGTTGATATTCGTCCCCAACAGAATCATCACCTCTGTCATTTCTGGCGGACGATTTCTACGGCTACAGATTCCGCATGGCGTAGAGCACCAGACTTTGTGATGCGCACAGTGGTGGCTAGGGCTCGGTCAAATGAGAGTATCTTTCTGGCAATCAGGCTGGCTAACCGTTCTATCGTATAAACCTCAGGCTCATCAGCCAAAGAGAGGAGGGACTTGTTGACGGTGCGGTAGTTCAGCGTATCCTCCATTAGGTCCGTTTCACCTACCCTTGAAAGGTCCACTTCAATCCTGTAATCCACCAAGACATCTTGAGGAGATTCTCTCTCCCACTCCTCAATGCCAAGCACCATGTTCAGGACCAAACCCTTGACAAGGATAGCGTCGTTCATTGGGGTAGCCTACATGCAATGGAGAGGGGGCTCTTCTTCTGTCCAGACGCCAGTGCAATCACACCCTCTCCCACTGCCCTTGGGGTTCCTGCTACCCCCCCCGGAGCAAGTGAAACAGCTTTCTCAAAAGAGCATGTGGGTCCTTTTTCTGGGGGGAGGATTGGCCCCAACGCCACGATACCGGTCCTTACTAGGGGGGTGTGTGCGTTCTGAACACCCTTCAACAAAGAGACCAAAGCGGATTCGTAGGCGGTATAGACCAAATTCTCTTTGCCTGGGGAAAATGCTCGGTAGTCCACCAATCCAATGACGACACCCTCTCTATCTTTAGGGAGGAGATTTACGAACGAACGCGTCAAGAGGAAGGGAGCTCGAAAGTTTACCTTGGCAGTCTCTCCCAAATCTACCTGTGAAAGATCTAATCCCCCTTGGTGGAAGACACTTGCGTTGTGGATGAGGAGTTGGACGGGACCCATCTTCCTATCTACCCTTGCCAAGAGAAGTTCGGCATCGCGCCCTAAGGATAAATCAGAAGACAAAGCCCACCCTTTTGTCTCTTGAGCCAACGCCTTTGCCTCCCTTCCATGGCTGCGATAATGAATCGCTACGCGCATTCCTGCCCTCGCCAAACACCGAACGATTTCGGCACCGATTCGGCGGGACGCTCCTGTTACTAGAGCGGTTTTTCCTTCAAGGTCCATTTTGGGATACCCGCTCTTAGGAGACCTTTCGAGACTTGAAGAAAGCAAAACCGATAACGACATAAGACCAAAAGAGAAGATCCAGAAGAAGGGCAGGCCACGAAAAAGTTGACCCTAGATAATCAGGTTCACCCCCGCGTACTTCAAGGAAGTGCCAAGGCCAACCGTACCCCCATTCAGGAAGGGAAGGACTCAAAATCGCGACAAGGAATGTCACAACGATGAGGCATATGATTCCCCAATAAAGTGAGGGTAGAAAGCTCTTCAAAGAGAGTGAAAAAAGGTATCGGGAAAAAGAAGTCATCGGCTAAAGGGGAAGTCTACCCTTGCCCCCCTGTCATGGAGGCACGGTGATTCAACGTTCTACTCAAATGGACAGACGCCCCTTAGCATCGGTATCATGAGAGACGTACTCTTTTTGAACGTTGGAGAACGCCAAGAAGCCAAGACCCCTCATTCATAGTACATTGCACTTTAGTCTTATGAATAATCAAGAAAGCTTATCAACTCTAAGAATGCCGCCCCGTTTCTTTTGACAGGTAAAGAACTCTGATTTGAAACCAAAATGGGAGGGGGAGTGTTGGTGCAAAGCGCCCCATTGACGGATTGGCGGAGAGAGAGGGATTCGAACCCTCGAAGCGGGTCATCCCCGCTTACTCGCTTAGCAGGCGAGCCCGTTCGTCCACTCCGGCATCTCTCCACTCTTAACTGAGGGGATTCTACGCTTTGGGTTTGTGGCTCAATCGCCGCACAAAGGGGACAAACTCCTGAACAAATCCCTTCACTCTTTCAGGGATGGGAGGTAAGAGGCCCTCTGCCCTTTCCCCTTCTTCGCTCCAATCTTCGTTAGCAGCAAAGACGACCCGAGGGAAGGGAATGCCCCGAACTTCAAACATCAGGATTTTCTGGAGATCTTCTACAGCCATATATGAAAGACTACCCCCACTCGCACAGATAATCCCGAAAGGTTTTTCAGTCATCCCTCCACAACAGATATCTAAGAAGTTCTTCAAAACACCACTGACCGAGTAGCAGTAAACTGCCATCCCAAAAACGAGAGCGTCGGCTTGACCAACTTGTTCAGATAACCGCTTTGCGTTCTCTCCGTACGCTTCTACTGGGTGGCGCCCATCACAAAAAGGTAATGGAATATCCAAGAGGTCTGCGTGGTCTGTTTCTACCCCATCTATTCTCTTCAATCCACTTCCAACCATCTGGAGAATGGCACGGCTACGGCTTTCGGGGTGAAGAGAGGTTGATACAGTCAGGATGCGTGTCATATGAAGACCTCCACCACAATCTCCCCTTGACCGATAACTTTACATTGGCAAGTAAGCCTATAACCTGGTTCTATGCCTTTCTTCTTGAATTGCTGATCTTCTGTGTCTGAAAAAGGAGAGAGTAAGTTCTCTCCTTCCAGTATGCGTCCCCTACAGGTAGTGCACTTCCCATTAAAAGCGCAGTTGTGTTGAATGTCCACATCCGCTTCAACCCCCGCCTCGGCTAAGGATACCCCCAAACCGACCTCCACCTCAGTTTGCCCATCTTCTGTAATATATAGAACTTTGGTCATGGTTGGATTCTAAAGAACAAACACCCATTTGAATGTGAGGTGCAACTAGGTGTGGAGAAGGATAGGCAAGAAATGACTCCGATAGGACCAAGAGTATTCGGAAGACCACAAAACTGCCCAGCCTCTTTGATAAGAGGATAAGGCGCAAAGCTAGAAACAACCCAAGGGCATAACCAACACACCCAAAGATAACGAGGATGCACGCTTCGGGATGATGTTAGAGTCTGTCTGCGCTGCGCTTGACAGAAGTCTCACCTCGGAGGGTGAGGGATTCGAACCCTCGAGACAGGTTATCCCCGCCTACACGATTTCCAATCGTGCCCGTTCGTCCACTCCGGCAACCCTCCTATAGGGGGACGATTCTAGTGGGGATTAGTTCTGTTTGCTGTCTCCAGATAAGCTCTTGACCCAAGCAAACTCGGCTGAAGTTTCAGAAACCAATCGTGCCCACAACGATTCGGGCGTACAATCAAAAACTAGGGTCGGAGTTGCAGGAACGACGATCCACACATCCTCTACCAGCTCTCTCTCTAACTGACCTGGATCCCACCCAGAATATCCAAGAAAAAGGCGGTTCTTACCTGCACCTGCCACCTGTTCGCCGTTTCCCCAATGGACCCCCTCCAATACTTTGCGAGTCTCGTTCCCTTCTTGGGTCGAAACGCCCCAGATACTCTCCGAATCAACAGGTCCCCCATGGAAAACGAAAGGAGGTTTTACTCCTTCTTCATTTACGAGAAGTTCATAAGGTTTGTTGAGCACCAATCCAAAAGCCCCATCCTCACCATGTTCTACCAAGAGAACCACCGATCCAGCAAAATGGGGGTCGCTCATTCTAGGATGAGCCAACAACAGGTCTCCTTGGGTTGCCAGTTGGTTCATTCCTTCCACCCGACAAGGAGAACCATCTACGCCTCTTCTAACTCATCCAAATCCAACTGACTCATCCCTTCAAGTGCCTCCTTGAAGGCCCGCTCCTCATCTTCTGCACCACTTTTCTCTGGTTCATCTATCATCACAGCTTGAAATTCTTCGCGGGGTCTCTTTGACTCCTCAAAAACGGCATGCTCTACAAAGATAGGGGCATGGGTTCTAAGGGCTAGTGCAACGCCATCACTCGTCCGACAGTCTAAGACGACCGTTCTCTCTTCAGCGGCAATCACAAGCTTTGCGTGGTACGTTCCTTTCTTGATTTTATCTACAAAGACTTCTTGGACCTCCAGTTGACCCACTTCTAATAGATTGACAAGAAGGTCATAAGGCGTGGGACGATCAGAGAATTGTTGGGGCATTCCCTCATGGGCATCACGAATCGCTTTCCCTTCGCCGTTTCCAATGAGAACGGGAAGGACAAAACCAGGGTCTCTTGGAGATTCTAAAATAAGGAGAGTTGAATCGGGAACAGGGGGCAGACCAGAAATGAGAGCGGCAATCCGCAAAGGCAACCGATCGGATTTAGCCATATTTCTCTTGTCCCGCTTTTCGATGCTCTTGGAGAGTCGCTGCTACATGGGGGTCGGTAATAGCGAGTATCTGCGCTGCCAAGAGAACGCCGTTACGGGCGTTTCCAATCCCTACAACCCCAACAGGAATCCCGGGGGGCATTTGAACCATGGAAAGGAGTGCATCCTCTCCTTGTAAGGGTCCAGCAGGGACGGGGACGCCCAACACGGGAACGATTGTGTGGGCTGCCATCGCACCACAAAGATGAGCTGCTAACCCCGCAAATCCCACCCACGCTTTGATTTGGGGGCTTTTCTCAATCACTTCTCGAAGGCGGTCGGGTGTGCGGTGGGCAGAGAGAGTCCACATCTTGTGTGGAATCCCCAACTCCTCTAACAAATCCAATCCCTTTTGGGCGACCGGGAGGTCGGATGGCGAACCGAGAATGATTCCAATCATCTCTCTTTCTCCCTATTTCCACTTCTTGCGAGGATTTCCTCAATCTCGTGACGAATCGCGCCTTTAGATTTTAGTGTGTATGTGGTTCGGGGTCGTAACGATTTTACGACTACAAAGAGAATCACCACAACCACAAAAAGGGCAATCGTAGGTGCTAAGAGTTGCTCCATAGAAGAAGATTCTATTCGGGAGTCGTTAGGGGCATCGCAGCTGATAATAACTCTCTGTTCAAAGTATGACCTCCACGAACAGAAAGACATTTTCCTCTTGGCATCATCCCCGAAAGGTAAAGGTCTCCCAATAAGTCGAGCGCTTTATGTGATGTCAGTTCAATCGGATCAAACGCTGTTTTTCCAACGACAATAGCTGATCCTTCGGCTTCTCTAGCTTGGGGGGGAAGCACCCCCGATTCAACCAATGCAACCGCTTCTTCCTCCAATAGAAAAGTTCTTCCATCTAAGAGAAGAGACTTATGGGGCGTCTTTGATAGGTCAAAGTGGTCCATGCGCAGAGGTAGTAATGGGTCGGGGTGGTGGTATAAAACAGTCGCCTCTAACCCCTGCCCAGGAAACCAAGCCACCAACGATGCGCCTTTTCCAGCTACAAGAGGTTTGGTGGGTGACAGAGTTGATACGTCTCCGTCTAAGGTGCGTCTCCCTCCCGCCTCAAAGAGGTCAAACCACATTCTTCCACCCCCATCCAGTAGGGGAAACTCGCCGCCACTAAGGGTAATCTCTCCATCCGTTAGCCCCCAAAGAACGGCAGCACCAAGAAAATGTTCTGTCAAGAGGAGTTGGGACGAACCCAATGGGATTGCCGAACATCGGGGTGCAGAGACCCATCCCTCTCCTAACCGGACACGACCTTCAGGGGTTTGGAAGTGGATACCTTCCTTTCCTGGGGCGACTGATACAGTCGTCTTCTCGCCCGAAAAAACAGCAACGCCCTCTAGGGATACGGTACGGTCAACTGTGGTGCGCTTCACGTCACGTGGCGGCGAGGACGAGAGCGTCTTATCCTCTCCTTGAGGGCACGGGAGGGCGTAAACAGAACGATGCGTCGGGCCGAAATAGTCACCTTTTCTTTCGTGACAGGGTGGATCGAAAACCGTCGTTTTCGTCGCCTTGTACGAAAAGCCCCAAATCCTCGAATGGAGATGGTGTCGCCCCGGGCTAAGTTGTTCTCAACCGTAGAGGAAAAGGCGTCAATAAAGGCGTTTGCTTGGGCAGCTGTTATCTCAAGCCGAGTTGCCAACGCAGCCGCTAACTCACTTTTTGTCACCCCGTTTCCACCGTATCGGTGGGGGGCAAAACGGGGTCTGGTGTCATAACGAGAGGATTGGTGCTTGATGTCATCGCCGAATAGATCAAGAGGGCAACCAAAGCGACTACAACGAGTTTTACCGTAATCTTCACAAAAAAGACGATGAAGTGAAAGATGAGCGTAGCTAGGAGAGCAATACCGACAATAAGGATTAGCTCCTCCCACTCTCGGGGCCACCCCCAAGATAATTCTGATAGAAGTGTCCACAGGTCACCAGCCATAGGGACAGGATACCACAATACTCCAAAGAATAGGATAGATGAGATGAGATTAGCGATCATTGGAAGAAAGGGACAACTGGCACAAGCTACTTTGGCTCTAGCAGAACGCCGAGGACTCTCTGTAATCAGTTTCTCTAGGAAGGAGTGGCCCCTTGAAAAGGTGTTTCCTATTCCAAGCAACCTGATTCGATTTGCACCTACCCACCTTCTTCTAGCCGCGGCCTATACCGCCGTGGATAAGGCAGAACTTGAGCCGGGCAAGGCGTTTGCTGTCAATGCCCTTTCAACAGCAAGGATCGCCACGTGGTGCAAGGAGGAGGGCGTTCGTCTCCTTTACCCCTCAACCGATTATGTCTTTGATGGAGAGAAACGATCTGGATACTGGTTTGATGATCTCCCCAACCCTCTTTCAGCGTATGGATCTTCAAAGTGGTGGGGAGAACAAGCTGCCCTCTCTGCACCGGGAACTCTGGTGGCGCGCACGTCTTGGCTTTATGGGCTGGGACCATCTTCGTTTCCTTTCAAGGTGATAAACCGTGCACGAAAGGGAGAAGTAGCTGTGGTAGATGACCAGTTTTCAACGCCGACGTGGGTAGGTACATTTGCACGCCTTGTTCTTGACTTGGCAGCCGTTGAGGTTGAGGGGATTGTCCATGCTTCGGCAAAGGGCAAATGTTCGTGGCATACCTTTGCGCAACAGCTCTTGTTGCGTGTGGGGTATTCGGGCGAAGTCGGATTCCTGAACACTCCCTCCCTTGCCCTCCCAGCCAGAAGACCGATATTTTCCCAACTTTGTGAGAACCGTTGGGAGATATGGGGAATTACGCCACCACCTGTTTGGGAAGAGGATTTAGATTCTTTTTTTGGGAGAGAGATAAGAGAGGAAACGACACAATACTAGGTTGATTCCCGCCAAACATTGACTTTTTCTTTGTGGGGCATAGAATGGTTGGGTTTATGTTCTCTATAAGACATCTTTCGCATCTCCAAAAAGGAGGTCTCCTATCTGCACTCTACTTGGCACTTTTGGTCGGATGTGGTGGAGGAAACTCTTACAGGGATACTTTCTTTGGAGAAGGGCAGAATGCTTGTGTCCCAACGGGCAGGGGGACTGGAAACTATTTTGATGGGCAACCAGAAGGTGTTTCAGGTTCTGACAAGGTTGAGATTTATGTAACGGAGCCACTCTCCAACCATTTTCCTTCGGGGTGTGTAACAGCTGGTGGGAACGATTTCTTTAGTCTCCTTTCGGGCATGCAATCCCTTTTTCCTGCCCGTAGTCTTTCTATCTTTGACCCTTCCGATTTCATTGATTCTGCCACATCCTCCATTCAGTTGGTCGTTCCTAACATCGCTGTACGCCCCGATATTGAGAGTGCATTGGTTGCTGCCATGGGTAGAGGTGTTTCAGTCAATCTCGTTGTAGAAGACTTTTATCGGAGCCAGAATACATTTGTCTTTGACAACCTTGAAGCTGCGGGGGCTGTCGTCGTAACGGATAAGAATGACTTGAACACTTTGGTCAATTCCAAATACATGATTATTGATAATGATGAGGTAATCTTCTCGTCCGGGAATTTTGCGAGCAACTCCTTTTTTGCGACATCTGCCATCACCATGCGCGTCCGCGACACCACGTTCGCTTCTTGTTTTCGGGTGGATTTTGATCAGATGTTCGTCAGCAACAGATTCCAAGATCAAAAAGATGCCAGTGCGAAGCGATGCACAGGTATGATTATTGATGGGCGTTATGGTGTGGATGTCTTTTTTGGTCCCCATGATAGTCAGATTCGCCAAGAGATTACGGACCTCCTAGGAGAGATTGATCTCTCTCTGTATTGGTCTAACTCTTCTCTTTCGGACACCTTCCTTTCTTCTTCTTTACAGGGAGTTCAGGGTAGTGGGGCGGTTTTTTCCGGTATGGTGAATGGAGCCGACCAAAACGGCGGAACGGCTTTAGGGAATATGGATATCCATTGTGCCGAAACAGCGGCGTGCACTCATGCAGATATATTCGGTACTCCTGGAGTCGTTATCGACTTTTTAGGGGGTACCGCGGGCTCAATTCCCCAACCTTTCCGTGGTCACAATTTGCGGTACTTTGTGGGAGACCCAGAGGCAAATGCATTCAATCCCTTCTTGGCTGTTCTATCAGCGAATCTAACAGAAAGCGGAATGAATGGGAATGATGAGGTGTTGGTGGTCATCAGGGACCTTCAATTGGCTCAATGGGCCGTCAACGGAATGCATGTGCGTGCTACTATGGCAACCGAGCTTTTCGATATTGATGGCGTACTCGTAGAACCGGGGTTGGCTACGATTACTGGTACGGTTCTCCTTTCTGACCCCAATCAGCCTTTCGGTGACAACCTTCCCACAGATGTTACGGTTACCGTGGATTCGCAGGGCATTACGGCTTTTCAAGATACCGTTGATTTGACATCGGGAGAAACAGGACAGTTTGTTTTGCAGGTCCCGGTGGGAGGATTTATTACGGTCGTCCTTTCGTCAGAAACCCATAAGACGATTTCTGTAGGGGGTGTCTTGATGGGGCCAGGTGTTTGGGATTTGGGTACGTTCCGCATGCAGATATCTGATCCGTTCGGGAGTGGTGGTGGAGGAGCGTAATGAAAAACAGATTCTTTTTGGGCATTTTGGGTCTGGCATTCTTAGTGGTCGGGTGTCAAAACTCGAGTTTCTTACCATCAGTTCCTCCCAGTAGTGGAGGAGGACCTCCTGGAGCACCTATCGGTGAGGATACGGGTGGCGGTGGAAGTGGAAGTAGCTCTCAGGCAGCAGGGACACTCACAGATTGTGTAACGCCTTTCTACAATGGAATGACTCCCTTCAGAAACCCCTTGACGACTTCCTTGTTGGATCCCGATTCAAGTGGGGCTGGAGATTTCCCCGGGTTGACTTCAATGGCGACAGCAGAGTTTCCAGAAGTGGGGCGTGTCTTGATGGTTCTTTATCAGGACGGTATCCTCATTTATGACAGTTTGGGTAGACCCCTAGCGAAACCCCTTTCGTTCGATGGTGATTGCAACGTGACAGGGGCAAACTTCCTATGGACACCCAGCACCGCATCGGATCCCCCAGCCTTGGACTTTATCCAAGACTTGAACGGGGTAAGAGGACCGCTAGACTTTATCGTTGCATATAACGACGGCGCCATGGGTTATTGGAACTTTGAACGAGGGTATGTGGGCGACGGGGATGATGGTGCTGTGGGAGATTATTTCTTCACCTGTGCCATTACCGAATCGGCTACGGCACCGGGTACGGCTGAGGGCCCTCGGGACTTTTGGATTAATGGTGGCGGCGACCAAATATATTGTGGGGGTCCAAGCGAGTGGTTATGTGAAGCGACAAGTTCTTCATTTACCCCTCGTCCAGGTGGAGCAGGAAACATCGGTTTAGAGTGGGATGCTTACGGCAACCTATGGCAACGATCCGCGGCCACGCCTACTTGGCCTGATGCGGTCGATGACTTTGCTTGTGAAACCCCCGGTGATGAAAACCCCGATTCTCGAGGCACAGCCATTCAGCCTATGTTCGTCGTTTGGGAGCGTGGTTTACCTCGAAGTCGAACGAGCCAAGCTTTTGGTGGCGATGCTTGCCCGATGGAGGCTCCTGCTTCTCAGTTGCCAAACCAGAATGTAGGGCAATGTAATGTTCATATCTTTACGAGTGCAAATACCCCTTCAGGTCCGTGGGGCATTGCTACGAATATCAATATGGGTGCTGTCACCGATTTCGACTTTACCAGTGATAACCGTATGGTTTACACCCAGGGGTTCCAAGACTATGTGGGGTTTACATCGCCCATTCCAGACCACTTCGATGCTCATCCTTTTGGGAATCCAGTGGGTGCCTACGACCCCCCTTCCCCCCTTGAGGTTCAGTTTGTTCGTGGTGACTTTGGCACCAATGCAGGGGCCGACAACATTCACTTTATCAGCCCTTGGGGTGTTTCTGTAGACAAAGTAGTAACAGATATGGGTGTAACAAATGAAGTCTATGTCGCTGACTTTGGGAATGCACGCATTCGGGTTTTTGACGATCAAGGAAACTACCTAAGAGATATTCATCAATCAGATATTCCGTCGGTGGCGTTCCAAGGACCGATGGATATTGCCTTTGACGACTTCTGTCGTATCTTCATACTTGACCAAAGATTAGCCTCTGATGGCACTGAGACAGCAGATATCCTTGTTCTTCTTCGACAGAACTGCCCCACCCCGACCGCGGGTTCTGCAGAGGTGAGGGTCTTAGATAGCGAAACGGGTGCACCCATTGAAGGTGCTCAAGTCGTTCTCCCCCTCTTTTCAACGACGATTATCGGTTTTACCGACCAACAAGGACGACTGACCTTCCCTTCGGTACCTCCGGGTCAACGATCCATGACCGTTACAACTCAAGGTTATTCTTCAACCACCATCGGATTCTCTATCTCTTCGGGAGAGACTGTCTTTGTGGAAGATTCGGTGGGTTCGGGATCAATATCGATTACTCCGATTGGGAATGCCCAGTTTGGGGGTGTTTCAGGGCGCGTCCGGGACGAACATACCGGAAACGTGATTCCTAATGCGATTGTGACGATTGCCGAAACGGGTGATTTTGATATTACAGATTCTGGGGGGCGCTTCTTTATTACAGGTATCGTTGCCGGAGCGAAAACGATTGATGTCTCTGCCAACAACTACCTCCCCAACTCAAAGGGTGTCATTATCGTTGATGGTCTGAGTGTTGATGTGGGGGATATCATTTTGACCCCCAGCCCCAGCAATTAGGTAGACTCACCTCTTGTTGACCCGGCGCACACTTGCCGTCATTATTCCCACTCTGGGGCAAAGCCCGTTGTTGGAGGGTATTTGCCGTTGGGTTGAAACCCAAGATGTGGACCAGCGAATCCTCTGCGGAACCCCTCCAAACCAAGGTTATGAAGATTGGGAACGGGAGGAAACACCAGCGGGGTTTGGCGTAGCGGCGAATGGTGGGGCCGTTGTGGCAAAGACGACCTATCTTCTCTTTTTGAACGATGATGTAGAGGTTTTACAGGGAGAGATTCAGGATTGGATTACCGCTCTTGAAGAGAGGGAAGAACTCTTTGCCATCGTGCCACAACTCATGGGTCCTGAAGGTGAGGAAGGTGGAATGGGGTTTATTCGAAAACGAGGACGACCTTGGCCCAGACCCCAACTCCGTCCTTTACCAGGATTGTCTGCCTACCCCACGGGTGCTGCGTTCCTTGTGCGGCGAGATAAGTGGGAAGAATTGGGGGGTTTTTCGGGTGATTTTCATCCTGCGTATTGGGAGGATGCTGACTTGGGATTGCGGGCATGGAAAAAAGGGTGGGCAACTTGGCAAACAGGGGAAATACATCTATACCACCATCGTGGAACGACGACTTCAACATGGAACAAGAGCGTTCTAACGGGGCGATTTCTAAGAGGGCAAAGGCGGTTTGCCGCCAGACACGCTCAGGCACTCGGGTTGCCTTGGTGGTGGTGGGGTTCAGAACTTCTTAGCCAAGGGAAAGATTTCGCCACGGGAAAATGGCGACGGCTGATGATTCGTTGGGGGTGGCTTGAGTGAGAGTTGCTCTGGATATTCAGACGGCGATTGGGGGTAGGAATACGGGGGTGGGTCAGTATACAGAAGCGATACGGAGGGTCTTGCCCACAGCACCTAAAACCGGCGTTGTGGAGATAAGGCGTCGTGGAGATGCTCCGATTGGTGGTGCGATTGAGCGGGTGTGGTGGGAATGGGTTCAAATGCCCGCCTACGCTACTGAAAGCAAAGCAGATATCCTCTTTAGCCCGGGGTTTTCTGCACAGAGAGTGCCCGTAATGCCTTTGGCGATTACTGTCCATGATCTATTGGCGTGGGAACATCCTGAAGAACTGGGGCGGTGGAATCGCTGGTATTGGCGTCATGTCGTTCCTTGGTCTTGGAAGAAAGCAGACCTCTGTATCTGTGTGAGCCAAGAAACGGAGCGCAGGTTAAATAGGGTCTTCCCCGAAATCAAGAAAAGTGTCGTCGTTTCGCATGGTGTGGACCCCTTGTTTTCAAGGGAAGGAGAGCGTGAAGAGGAGGACTACCTCTTGATGGTAGGGGGGTGGCCCCGACGGAAAAACCTCTTAGCCGCTGTTCATGCAATCTCCACAGTTCCCGAATCGCCCCCCCTTTGGGTGGTGGGTGCTGTTCCACCTGCTCTGAGAGAGAGTATTGAGAAGTTTTTAGGAGAGAGGATAAAGTTCTTGGGGTATGTGGAAAGAGAGAGGATGCCTTCTCTTTATCGGGGAGCTCACCTTGTATTAGCACCTTCACTGGGGGAAGGTTTTGGCTTTGTCCCCCTAGAGGGGGCAGCGTGTGGATCAGCGGTACTTATGAGTGATATCCCAACCCATCGAGAAGCGCTACCCGGAGTAGAGCCGTATGGTATACCCCATAGTAGTGAAAGTCTGCCCCGTGCCCTAAGGAGCGCCCTAAGGGATACCACACCTTTCTTGGCTCCACCAGATTGGGTTCCTAGAAGATGGGAAGATGCGGGCCATGAGACCGCTATCGCATTAGAGAGCATACTATGACGGCACTCGTCCTCTTACTAAAGGATGGAGAGAGAGAGCTAAGAGAAGGGGTGATGGATTGCCTGTTGTCTTTGAATCCTGCACCCACAGAGTGGGTGGTGGTGGATGATGGCTCTAAAGACAGGGGTAGTGATCTTGTCAAGGAAAAACTTCCCCAAGCGACTCTTGTTTCCCATAATGATACAGAGGGATTTGCCCGATCTGCGAACGATGGGATAAGGGCAACAGAGGCGCCTACTCTATGCCTTCTGAATCAAGATTGCCGTTTGCCCGTCGATTGGCTTGGACGAGCCCAGAACCTCCTTTTTGAGAAGAAGAGAGCCGCAGCGACGAGTGGGGCCTTGATTCGCAAGGATGGACGAGTGGATAGTGAAGGTCATCTGTTGTGGAGCGATTGGGTTTGCACTGAAAAGGGAGAGGGGCTAGAGCCCAACAAGTGCGATGAGCCTCAAGAGGTCTTTGGGCTTTCGGCAACGGCACCCGTTTTTCGCAGAGAAGCGTTGGACGCCGTTGCCATTGAGGGGATGATCTTTGATGAGAGTTTTGGTTCTTACCTAGAGGATGTAGATCTCAATATTCGACTCCGACACTTAGGGTGGCAGAGCTGGCTATTCCCGGGAAAGCCTGCCGTGCATGATCGAGGCTCCACAGGGGCAAGGAAGGCGTTGGCGATTAGAAGGCAAGGGGGTAGAAACTATTTGAGATACTTGGTGAAAAATCTCTCTGAAGCCGAGCGTAGGCGCGCCGCATTCCCATGTGCAGTAGGTCATCTGTGGGGGTTCTTCCGAGACCCCCTGGCAGCGACACTGGGTTTGGGTGAAACGGAGAGACTCTTTTTTTCCCGAAATGAGATTCGAGAAAGGAGAACTGCAACAGATAGGGAAATCGCAAAATGGATTTCTGGATTCAGATTGAATCCTTGGAGAAAGAGGAGATGACCTTGCGCCCCAAAGTCGCAGCTGTAATCGTATCCTTCAACTCGGGGGATTGCTTAGAAGGTCTACTTGATTCGCTTTCCCAACAAAGTCACCCCCTTTCATCTGTGGTTGTCGTGGACCATTCGCCCCAACCAGATAGCATGGGGGTCGCCAAGAGATGGAAGTCGGGATACTTACATAACCCCATGAATCCTGGGTACGGAGCGGGCATCAACAAGGGCATAAGAGAGACGGGTGAACCGTTCGTACTCTGTCTCAATGCAGACATCTCCCTAGAGCAGTCTGCTGTGGAAGAGATGGTGGCTGTTCTTGGCAATCACCAGAATGTCGCGGCGGTTTCGGCGACGATTGATGAAGAGGGCATCCATGAACGAAAGGGCGGAACCCTAAACCCCTTTGGTACCACAGTTCCCAACTGGTTTGCGGACCCCATACAGACCTTTTACCCTTCTGGCGCAGCGTTCATGGTTCGAAGAGAAGCTTGGGAGAGTATCGGTGGAATGGATGAGGATTTTTTCCTTTACGGAGAAGATGTTAATCTGGGGTGGCGGCTACGGTTGGGGGGCTGGCAAGTAAGAAGGTGTCCCCAAGCAAAAGCGTCCCATGTGGGTCAAGAGAGTGTTCAGATGATGCCCACGAAGAAAGTCTGGTTTTATCAGGAACGAAATCGGTTGATCAACTATAAATGTCTCCAATCGTGGCATACCCGATGGGGGTATGCACTATGGTTCATTGCCCACGAAGTGGGCAGGTTTCTTGTGGGGCTCAAGACGGGGCGTGCTTGGGCACAAGGGAAGGCGTTTGTGCATATCTCTTTTTCTTGGCGTTACCTAAGAGGGAAGTGGAAGGAATGGAGAGGAGGTAAAGTGATTTCCGACAGAGAGATTCAATCTTGGTTTGCACCTCAATGGGGAAAGAGAGGGATGGGGCTGGATGCGTTACTGAGGTGGGGGCAGGAAAGAGTGATGAGACCGTTAGTGGGGTGGAGCAGGTGGGGGTGGCTTCTCTTGATTCCTCTATGGGTGATGATGACCCAGACCTCCAGAAGTGCGTATTGGCCAGATGAACTCTTCACCGTGAGGGGTGCACAGGGAAGTTGGTCCTCTTTGTGGACAACGGTCTTGGGGGATGTTCACCCTCCCCTCTTTTTCTTGATTTGTTGGCTCCTATACCACCTATCTCCTTTGGTTTTCACTCTATTCCCCATCACACTCTCTTGGGGGGCAGGACGAATCCTCCTAAGGGCGCATGAGGGGGTAAGTAGAACAGCGGGCTGGATGTTGTGGCTACTCCCCTTTACTTTCTTTTCAGGAACCCACCTAAGGTATTATTCTCTCTTGGTTTTCTTTTTTGCGTGGCTCATTAGGTTGGGTGATCATCAAGGAAGCAGCCCCTTGCGGAAAACCGTTGGGGCTCTCCTCTGTTATTCAAGTCATCTTGGTCCCATCGCCCTATGGATTTCCACTTTTTTTGTTCCTAATAGGAGCACCCGAAGTGCAAGACGGGATGCTCTGTTTTCGTCTCTATTGTGGTTGCCTGGTCTTCTCCTTCTGTTATCTCAAGCTCTGGCTATGGAAGGGGGGTCTGATAGGGGTTCGTTCTTAGAGGCTCTGGTCAAGTATGCTTACACGGGATATACTCTTTCGGTGGGACACTACACCTGGCCAGATCCCCTTACACCCTTCGTCCTCTTCGCTGTAGGACTCGGTCTCTTATTCTGGAAAGGGGGGCGGGGTGAAGGATTTAGGTTGATATCAATATTTAAGATTGCTCTACTTATTTTGGCGCTCGGTTTGACATGGGGCATTCGTATAGGTATTCCCTTTCTGCCCACTCGTCTCTCTTTCATGGTTGTCCCTGTTGCTCTAGTTTTGGCATTCCTTTGGGAGCGTTCCAAGGGGTGGAAACTCCGTCCCCTCGCTCTTTTCTTTCTCTTATCTAGTGCCCTCTTGGGGCAGGTTGCTACATTCCTAGAATGGGGTCCATTCCATTGTGGATACGAAACACCCCACACGAAAGAGCCCACCGAACTCCGTGGGTTTTGGGTGATGGAGAGGGATTATGGATGGGGGGCATTCCACATACCTCTCAAGGATAGGCTTGTCCTCGTTCAGGAGCTTCGCAGAGATCGAGCACCCGTTTGGAAAGAGACAGAGGAGGATTTGAAAAGCAGAGGGTATTCTCTCCAAGGGAGAGAGTGGATCCAGATAAGACCCGCTTCGCACAAGCGTATTCTGGACGCCTTAGACTTGTTGAAGGGAGAGGAGCCACAGACCGCTTGTTGGGAAGGCGTCATCTACCAGAAAACCGAATGAGAATTGCTATTGATCTTTCTTCAGCAGGGCGACCGGGGGGCATCGGTGTTTACGCCCGCGGATTGGCTGGTGTATTGAGAAAACGAAGGGGTGTAGAGCTCCTCCCCTTTGCTCGGAGAGAAGTGCCCTTTGAGGGTGTCAAGGTGGAAAAGAGTAGTCGGCTTGCTTGGGAGTTTGCACACCTCCCTCGCCTCCTAGAAGAAAGCGATCCCGATATCTTCTTCTGCCCCGACTTCACCCTCCCTCAACGGATACCCTGCCCCGCTCTCTTGACCGTTCATGACCCCGTACCATGGGATCGCCCATCCGATTTGGGGTTGAGTGCGAGGCTTTGGTACACGCTTTTTACGCCCCGGGCCGTGGTGCAAGCGGCTCGTATTTTGACGGATTCTCAGTGGGCGGCGTCACGGTTGGGTGAGATTTTTCCTCGTTCTAGCGATAAGTTCGTTCCCTTTTATCCAGGGATTTCTCCTCACTTTCATCCTCGCCCCGTGCCGAAGAAAAAGGAGATTCTTTATGTGGGTGCCATCACACCGCGAAAGAGACTGGACCTGCTATTGGGTGCGTATCCTGTCTTGCGTGATATGGGGTACACCATGAAATGGGTTGGGTATCCAGGAAGAGATGCGGAACGCCTACTCAAGGCAGCGCCTCTCCAAGATGCCGAGGAGGAAGGTCTCCAGTGGGTATCAAACGCTTCACTAAAGGAGGTCGCTTTGTGGATGGCAGAAGCAGCAGTCGTTGTATATCCCTCCGAAATGGAGGGTTTCGGCTTGCCGATGGCTGAAGCATTGGCATCGGGAACGCCCGTAGTTGCTCTAGATACACCCGTTGCCCGTGAAGTGGGTGGGCAGGCTGGTAGGTATGCCCAAGCGAATATCCCCTCTCTCTTGGAAGAGATTCTGAGTGCAGATTCACTTGCTGAAGATGAAGAATGGCTAGAAACTGCCCGCCAACAGACTTTACCCTATAAGTGGGAAACCCAAGGAGCGGCGTTTGTCACCTTGGCTCAGGAAGTATTGGAAGGATAGGGTGATGAAGGTCGTATTATGTGTGGGTACATTGGAGCCAGGTCGTTGTGGCGTGGGCGATTTTGTCCGTCGGTTGGCTTTAGAGATGGGCGAAGGTGTCCGTGCTTGGTCACCAGGAGGGGAGTCTCTACATTTGGACAAGGAAGAGATTATCCATCTCCATATGCCTTCAGTGGGGTGGTCAACGGGAGAGCCGTGGAGTCTCTTTTGTAAAGCACCAAGAAATCAGCGCGTTCTCACGCTCCATGAATGGCGCCTCTCTCACCCCCTTAGGAAAGTCCAATCTCTATTCTTGTCTTCGCTCTCCTCTCAACTCGTTTTCGTGGATCCTGCTGAAGCGGCATCATTCCCCTTTGGTACGCAGGAGATTCTTCCTGTAGGTCCCGCATTGACGGGGGGCGTCTTAGGGAGTGGCACACCCAAACGGTTTCGCCTCGTCTTTTTTGGATTTCTTTCAAAGAGTAAAGATCTAGAGGACTTGGCACTGTGGTTCCAGCGCTCCATCGTCAGGGGGTGGGATGCCCCCCTTGCCTTTGTGGGGAATGAGGGTGGGGATAGCCGTATTGCTCAACTTGTTCAGAACGTTCCCACATTGGAGGTTCGAGAGAGATTGTCTGCATCAGAAATCTCCTCCTCGTTGCAATGGGGCGATGTCGGGATTCTTCCCTTTAGGGATGGGACCTCTCCTCGGAGAACGACACTCTTGGGGCTTCTCTCCTCTGGGATACCAGTCCTATCCCCTCCCCCCTACCAACCTCCATTTAGGGCAACAGACTTTCCACCGTGGGGAGGAGATGCATTCTCCATCATAGAAGGTGATTATGTGGGGTGGGTTTCGAGACAGAACAAGAGTGTGCAGGGGGGGTGGAGCATTGTGGTCAAGCAACATAGGGAGTTTTATGAGTATCGTTTCTGATCTTGCCGTTGTTCACCCCTGGTTGGGAGAGAAAGCAGGAAGCGAGCGTGTCTTGCTGGAGATATTGGATGCCTATCCCGATGCGCCTCTCTCTCTCTTGTGGCATGAGAAGAGGGTTTGGACGGAGGTTTTGGGTAAGAGACGCGTTCTCCACAGCCCCCTACAGAATATACCCTTGATCCAGAAAAACTATAGAGCATTGATTCCCTTTCTAGGACCATGGGCAGTATCACGCCTTCCTGTGCCACCTGTCAAGACAGTCTTATCAAACTGCCATGGATTTGCCAAAGGAGCCATTCTTTGGGAGGGGAGCAAACATATCTGTTATTGTTACAGTCCTATTCGTTGGCTTTCGGATCAAAAAGGAGAATACAGAAAGAGCCTTCCTTCTTGGAAACGACAGCTTTTTGACAAAGTCTCTCCGCGGGTTGCTGCTTGGGAGGACCGAGCAGCGGCTGGGGTGGACCAGTGGATTGCGATCTCTCAGTTCGTTGCAAGACGCATCAAGAGGCGGTTTGGCTTTGAATCAGAAGTGATTACACCCCCCGTGAACACCTCTTTCTTCACACCCAAGAAAGAGAGAAAGAGGGACCTTGGTTATTTGCTCGTTAGTCGATTGGTTCCTTATAAGAGGGTGGGAACTGCGGTGGAGGCGTTTTCCCAATCCCAAAGAGCGTTGACGGTGGTGGGAAAGGGTGATGGTGGGGCACTAGCGCGCACTTTTCGGGGTAAACTCCGCCTTTTGGATTCGGTTTCAGATATCGCACTCAGAGATCTATACAGGCGAGCAAAAGCCCTCATCTTCACAAGTGTGGAGGATTTCGGTCTTGTGCCTTTAGAAGCTATGGCGTGTGGTACACCTGTCATCGCATTAGGAAAGGGAGGCGCTTTGGAGACGGTCGTTCAGAATGAAACAGGTCTCTTTTATGGTCAGGATTCACCCGAGGCTTTGAGGGAGGCTCTTGATAATTTTGAAGACCAAGAGTGGGACCAACAGGCTTGTAGAGAGAGGGCGTTGTGCTTTTCTATAGAGAAGTTTCTACCCGCCTTGGCTGGAGTGATTGAAGAGGCATGAAGAGGGAACTCTTTAATGCTTTACACGCCTTGGGCGATGGGGTCTTGATGCTCTTACTATGGAAAGAGGGGATTCCACTCTTTTTCCCGTGGGAAGCACTCCTCGTCTCATTTGTGGGGGTGGGATGGCGTGTCACTCAAAGGGCATATACATCAATGAGGAAGCACCTCCGACCTTTCCATGCGTGGGGAATGGCTGCCTCGGGTCCTACCTCAGCTCTTTTTGTCCTCATATTGGTGCGGGGGATAACAGATGGAGGGGGGTTGACAACACTCACCTACAAAGAGATGATTCTGTGGGGGCTGCTAACTACGGGCTCTATCGGGCTTTTTGCAGATTTGCTGGGGGGTATCTATCGAATGGGGGTTCGGGGAAGGGGTATTGTTTCTCAGGTGTGGTGGGTGGGTGAGAAGTCGGCTGGAATGGGACTGAAAGGACTTTTTTCTCTCCGTTTT
>JACNFQ010000091.1 GCA_014384545.1 bacterium
TTAGATATGCCCAAATCGATGCGCTCAGCGACCCCAGGAATGGATGCACAATCGGTAGGACATGTCGTTATTCTGCTCTTGATTGTTCTGGGGAATCTGGGACATTTCTTGGGGGGCAAACGGGACGATAGTAGCCGGCTCCGTGCATTAAAGGAGGAGAGATGACCTTTCCTTATGGTGTCGTTTCACCTCTTACTTCTGAGGGGGTTGGGATTTGGGTTGCGGCGATACTCACTTTAGCGATATTCTCTTTCTTGTGGAAGGACAACCCTTTTTACCGATTTGCAGAACATCTTTTTGTGGGGGTTTCCAGTGGTTATTTCCTTTCAGTTTACTGGTGGACCGTTCTCAAACCCAACTTGTATGAGCCGTTGGTAAATGGATTTGAGGCTTTGGGTGCTAGGGATGTTTCGGGCGCTTTTGGGTTTGTAGAGAACCCGAATGGTGGATTGATGGTGGGCGAGGAACCCCAACTTAGAGTTCTTGTTCCTCTCGCTTTGGGGCTGTTCATTCTTCTCATATTTGTGGCCCCTAAATATGCATGGCTCTCAAAGATCTCTTTTGCATGGTATATCGGTGTAGCGAGTGGATTTGCGATTCCTACGGCTTTGGCGACTCGAGTCCTTCTCCAAATGGAAGGTGCCTATTCAGATTTTTGTGGATTGAACGCCACGTGCGCTGCCGCTACGGGCATCGATCCCATTTCCGCCACATCAGGGTTCTGGATCAATGCCGTTGTTATGTTGGTGGGCACTTTGTGTGCGCTTGCCTACTTCTTTTTCTCATTACCCACAAAAGGAGCCTTGCGGGTAATGAATCGTGTGGGCATAGGGTTTTTGATGGTCTCTTTTGGAGCCTCTTTTGGGTATACCGTGATGGCTCGCATCTCACTCTTGATAGGTCGTTTTCAGTTCCTTATCCGTGAGTGGCTGGAGATTGCATGATTGCTGTAAAGGAAGGTGTGGGGCCAGAGTTTGTTCTCTTGATGCTTTTCGTCGTTTCTCTCCTTTACTTCTTGGGGCAAGCACGGAAAGGTGTCCACTTCAAAATCAGAAAGATTGCTGGCTTGGATGCTGTGAATGAAGCGATCGGTCGTGCCACGGAGATGGGGCGAAGTATACTCTACTCAACAGGTCTGGAAGTAGCAAGCCATATCGCTACGATAGCCAGCCTGACGATTCTATCCCGTGTCGCTCGTCGGGCAGCTCGGTATGGGACAAGGCTCCAAGTCCCCTCCTTTGACCCTGTGGTGATGACATTAGCTCAAGAAATGGTGCGTGATTCTTTTCTCCAAGAGGGTCGTATCGAGGAGTTTAGTCCCACAGATATCTTCTATCTCTCGGGGGAACAGTTTGCCTACACAGCAGCCGTGGAGGGCATTATGGTCCGAGAGAAACCCTCTACAGTTTTCTTGATGGGATACTTCTATGCTGAGAGTCTCCTCTTAGCAGAGACAGGGAATGCGATTGGAGCGATTCAGATTGCGGGTAGTGATGCTGTAACCCAACTCCCCTTCTTTATCGTTTCTTGCGACTATACACTTATTGGTGAGGAACTTTATGCGGCAAGTGCTTACCTTTCGGGCGACCCCATCATCATGTCTAGTCTCAAGGCACAGGACATGAGCAAAGCAGTGATTTGGGTCTTGATGATTGTGGGTGGAGTCGCCGCCTTTGCAGGCTCACCTTTCTTCCTTGCGTGGATGGGGGGGATTTCGTGAAAACCAAGGGACCTGTCCTCGTTGCATTCTTGGCTGGAATGTTGATGATTTCAGAGTATTTTCTGGATGTGGATTGGCTTGGGAAGATGGCGACTTGGATTCAGAAGTACTACATCATTATCGCTGCGTTTGCGTTGGTCATTGGTGTCACGAGCTTGGTGCGACTCCATGCGACGAAGATTCGAGACAAAAACAAGGGATGGGGTTTCTCTTTGGTCACAATCATAGGGCTATTGGCGATGATGATTACAGGTCTAGGCTTAGTTTCCCAAGATCCGGAGAGCAATCTTCCTTTACGGGGTACAGACCATCCTGCCAATCTTTGGTTGTATGACCACATCCAAGTCCCTTTGGGAGCCACAATGTTCTCTTTGTTGGCGTTTTTTATTGCGAGTGCGGCGTACCGTGCCTTTAGAGCCCGCAGTCCCGAGGCTACCCTATTGCTTCTCTCTGCCATCATTGTCATGTTGGGGCAAGTTCCTGTAGGTGAAGCGATCTGGGACGGACTTCCTCAGGTTAAGGATTGGTTGTTGGACAACATCAATACAGCGAGCAAGAGGGCGATCATGATGGGCGTGGGTCTTGGGATGGTCAGCACGGCTCTTAAGATCATCTTTGGGATTGAAAAGACCTATTTGGGCGGGGGGGATGGATGAACGCTTGGGATCGTTTTCAAGCGATAGATCGCCGTTGGATCTTCTTGCTCCTTCTGTTGACTACCGCATACCCTTTGCTAAATCCAGTTGGATTACCGATTAGCCCTGGAAAGTACACCACGGCAGCTTACGAGAGGATTAGCGAGCTAGAGGAGGGTGATGCGGTCTTCCTGTCCTGGGATTTTGATCCATCAAGCCAAGCTGAGTTGTTGCCTACGGCGGATATGGTCTTGCACCATCTCTTTGGCAAAGGGGTCAAGGTCGTCGTCGTTTCTTTGTGGCCTGCAGCACCTTCTCTAGCCCAAAATACGCTCCAACGCATCTCTTCTGAATACCCTCAAATTCAAGAAGGGGAAGATTGGGTCAATTTGGGATTCAAGCCTGGTGGGGATGTCGTCGTCAAGGCACTAGGCGATGATATTGCCTCGATTTTCCCTGCCGACCAAAAGGGGCGCAATCTGGCCGACATTCCAGTTATGTCGGGGCTAACCTCGTTGACAGAATTTGACCTACTGATTGATTTGGCTGCCGGGGGAACTGTTGAAATCTATGTGCAACAAGCTGTAGAGAGATTGTCAACGCGTGGGGAATCATTAGATTTAGTAGCTGCCGTAACCGGGGTCATGATTGCCGACTATTATCCCTTCTTGGATTCAGGGCAGTTGAAGGGATTGGTGGGTGGGTTGCGTGGTGCTGCTGAGTATGAGTTGGCTATGGGACGCAAGGGAGACGGAACGAAAGGGATGGATGCCCAGTCTTTTGCTCATATGGCGATTATTTTCTTTATCGTTTTGGGCAACTTGGGACATTTCTTTGGAAAAAAGAAAGAGGGTGAATCAAGGTTGAGCGCCCTAAAGGTGAAGAAATGAACTTTATCTTTGGTATCGCTTCTTTTGAGGGTGCAGAGGGCATTGGCATCTGGTTGGCTGCGTTCTTGACCCTAGCTATCCTCTCTTTTCTATGGGGGGATAACCCCTTCTTCAAGTTTGCCGAACATCTCTATGTAGGGATCGGTGCGGGCTATTTGGTGGTCGTCGCTTGGCATAATGATATCGCCACAAATGTCGTTGCTCCTGTTAGAGAGGGGTACGCTCTCGTTCAGGGGGGGGATGGTGCGGGTTGGTCAAACATCTTGAACCCTATCTTGGCGTGTGTGGTGGGTTCGTTCCTCTTCTTTCCTGTGGTCGCACCTAAACTCCGTTGGCTAACGAGATACGCATTCGCTTTTATTCTGGGATCATTCTCGGGAATCAAAGCAGCGGTGGTGGTCAAAGCAAACTTGGTGGTACAAGCCGAAGCAACGATACGGAAAGCGTGTGCCGTTTCCAAGCGGTGTGCCGAAGATGCTGGGTTGGTCCATACGCCAGAGATTGGTGCCATTGTCAGTGCGGTGGTGATCCTCGTTCTCGTGCTGTGTGGACTCGTCTATTTCTTCTTTTCCTTAGAGCATAAGGGTCCGGTCCGTGTCGTTGCTCGCATTGGGATTTATGGCTTGATGGTTGGGTTTGGTGCCTCTTTTGGGCTTACGGTGATGGGGAGGGTCTCCCTCTTGATAGGGCGGCTCCAATTCCTTTTTGAAGATTGGTTGGGGATTTTGGGCGGGTGAAAGACCTCCCTTGGGGACAATTCCGTCTCTTTGTTTCTAGCCCGTGACCGAGACCCTTGTGCGTGTAGAACTTCAGGGTGAGGACGAGATAATCTCCCTCTTGGGTGTGGGTCATTCCCATGCCCGAACGATCCGAAAGGAGATGGGGCTTTCGTTGGGGGGTGATAAGGACGGGGTAACGATTCAAGGGGAAGAGGGTAAGGTTTTCCAACTCCGAACGAGGTTGGTGGAAGTCTTAGAGAGTATTCGATCCGCTTCTCCCCCCGGTCCAAAGGGTGTCCTGAGGGCGCTTTTAGGTCCCCCTCTCCTAGAGAAAGGAATCGTCATTCGTGGGCGGAGTTTCTCTCCGGTTAGTGGAGGACAATGGGACTATCTCCGTGCGATGCAAGAGCATCCTCTCACTCTTGTGACGGGACCAGCGGGTACAGGAAAAACGTTCTTGGCGGCTGCATGGGGGTGTCAACAACTCCACGAAGGGCGGGTAGATCGGCTCATTCTTTGTCGTCCCGTCGTTGAAGCAGGAGAGAACTTAGGGTATCTTCCGGGTGATGTAGAGGCTAAAGTTGCCCCCTATTTTCGCCCTCTCCATGACGCATTGGTAAAGACACTCGGACACCCTAGGACCCGTAGACTGACCCAAGGAGGGCAGATTGAGATTGCCCCCCTAGCTTATATGCGTGGTCGAACGCTTGAAAACGCTTTTCTGATTCTAGACGAAGCGCAGAATACGACTGTGGGGCAGATGAAAATGGTCCTTACTCGTATGGGGCAAGGGGCTATCGTTGTCGTTACAGGGGATCCTTCTCAGTGTGATTTGCCCAAGTCTGAAGAGAACGGATTGAGGGTAGCGTTATCTCGGCTAAAGGGCGTAGAGGGGGTTGCTTCATTGACATTAGGAAGAAGGGATATCGTGAGACATCCTTTGGTGGCGAGAATAGACCGCGCTTTTGAGGATCGGGCTTAGGGGCATGAACAAGAAGTACTTGTTGTTCGCCTTGGGGCTCCTCTTCGCATCAGCTACAACAGCGCGTATCGTTCTCGCACTCCATTATCCCGTGGATGGTCGCTTGGGCGAGTCTCTCACTGTGGATGTGGTTGCGGATCGAGCGATGGTCTTGCGTTCCGAAGATGGATGGCGTCGTGTGGTGCCTGGAGAGGTCATTATCCCCAAGGGAATCGCTTTGGAGGAGGAGGACCTCCGTATCTTGGACGAAGCGGGGCGAGTACGCAGAAAGGATGAGAGTGTTCGAGCCTTCGCAGACATCATCTATTTCTTGTTGCTCTTGATCTTGGTGGGACTAGCTGTCTTCCGGATTGGTGATAGGAGCGTCAAGCATATCAACTTGCTTTTCTTGGGAGTCTTTGGCTCCTCCCTCATATTCTTGGAGCTAGCTTTGGTCTTTTGGGGGTATGGTTTTCCCCCCATTCATAGGTTGGCGTTGCCCTTGGCGACGTCTCTGCTCGTTCTTATTGTGATTCATCCTTTCCGATTTGCAGTTTTATTCACGCTCCTGCTTCTCTTTCTTCTAGCTCCCCTATTGCCCAACTTAGGTATCGGAGAGATTGTCGGGCTTTTGGGTGCGCTAGGGGCGGTCGTTGGGATTCGTGATAGGAGTCGGGTGAAATACGCTGAAGCGGTCGGCCATTTCACGCTTTTTCTTTACCTATTAGCAACGCTAGTTGCTCTCTCCAATCAAGGAATGGATACCCCAATCAAAGAGATTCTCTTAAAGGGTGTCGTCTTTGCGGTTATGACCGGTGCTCTTGTCTTTGCGTCTACGGCATCGTTATTGGCGGCTGCCCGTCACTGGTTCGGAATCCTGACACCTGATTACCTTATTGAAGTAGCCGCACCCGATCACCCTCTGTTACGAGACCTGGCTAAGAGGGCACCTGGTACGATGTCCCATGTCCACGCTGTTCAGGAAATAGCTGAAGTGGGAGCAGGAGCATTGCTCTCTTTGGGCGGAATGACGCCTGCTACGCTAAACCCTTGGCTGGTGCGTGTAGGTGCTTTGTACCACGATGTGGGAAAGATGACACGCCCCCACTTTTTTAGCGAGAATCAGATTGAAGGTGAAAACCCTCACGAAGATCTCTCCCCCAAGATGAGTGCTCGCCTCCTTATTTCACATGTCAATTCTGGCGTAGAGATAGGGAAGAAGTACAAGTTGCCCGAAGTTATTTTAGGCATTATTCGGTCCCACCACGGAACGACTTTGGCTGGTCACTTTCATCTCTTGGCGACAGAAATCGCTGAGAAACGAGGAGAAGAGCATCCATCAGAGGAGGATTTCCGTTATTCAGGTCCATTACCCAAGACAGTGGAAGAAGTCGTCATTATGGTAGCCGATTCGGTCGAAGCGACGAGTCGTGCCTTGAGAGATGAAGACCCCGAAGATATCCGTGCGAAACTCCTAGAGGTACTTGAAGCACGTTGGGAAGAAGAGCAGTTGGCAGAAGCGGAAATTACGATTGCTCAGTTCAGCGTTCTTCGCGATGCTGTGGTGGAGGAAGGTGTCACCAGGCACCATCGTCGCGCGGGCTACAAATCCAAGGCGTGACGATGACCGTTCTTGGGGGAGAAAAGCGCGTTGTATTATGGTGTGAACGGCTCTATTCCTCTCTCTGTCCTTGTAGGGAAGAGATCGTTATCTCCTTCCTTGAGAAAGAAGAGATGGCAAGAGCGAATCGGGAGTTTCGGGGAGGAGAGGGGCCTACCGATGTCTTGACGTTTTCTATGGGGGATGGGATGGAGGGGGAGATCCTTATCTGGTTGGGAGCGAACGAGGAAGGTGAAGAACCCGATTTCTGGGCACTAGACCGCATTATTCATGGTTTTCTCCATTTGAAGGGTATCCATCATGATACAGAGCTAGAGTGGGAAATAAATGGTGAAGAGCATAAGAAACTCTTGGCGATTGCCCTAACTCCATGACCCTGTGGAAAGGTCTTATTGCGGGCACCTGCCTATTGCTATCGGCACTCTTCTCCTATGCAGAAGTGAGTGTATTGGGGTCCTCCCGTAGAGAGATTGCTTCAGGGAAGGGGAGAGATGCCGAAAACCTAAGGAAGTTAATGGTGGAGGCAGAGCGTCTTTTGATGGTCATCATGAGCGGCTATATCCTTGCTAATCTGGGATTTGCTCTCCTTATGGCTCAGGGAGTCTTGGACTCCAAGGATGAACTTTTCCCCACTTGGTCCGAAAGTTGGGTCTTGGTGGCAGTGACGGCTTTTGACTTCGTATTGGTAACGCTATTTGGTGAGATTCTCCCCCGTGTCTTTGCGGTTCGAGAACCGTACAAGACAGCAAAGAAACTCACACCGTTTCTTTCGGGGGCAACGCTATTCTTGAGTTGGCCTTCATACCTATTATCTGTAGCAAACCATCAGATACTCTCTCGTTTCGGTGTCAATCCTCTTAGCCGGGGAGAGAGGTTAGAGAAAGAAGTGGAAGCGCTGGGGCAAGCAGGCGTCTTGGGAGAGGGTGTCGGCATAGAAGAGGGAAGGATGATTCGACGTGCTTTGCGTTTTGAAGAGCTCACCTTAAGGGATGTGATGACACCACGTGTTGAAGTGGATGGCTTTGAAGCGAAGTTGACGCTTGCCCAAGCAGCTCGTTCATTGGAGAATGGACGGAGTCGATACCCCATATTTGAAGGTTCAATTGACCATACAGTAGGGGTTCTCCATGCTAAGGATATCTTGGGCGGGGAAGAGTCTGAAGCGTCTTTGGGCTCGCTATGTCGTCAAGTGATTGCCCTCCCTGCTGAAACTGCGTTGGGGGCTGCGTTTGGAATGATGCGCGGTCAACGAAAACATATCGTTGTCGTTCTAGATGAGTTCGGGGGGATGGATGGGATTGTTACGATGGATGATATCTTAGAAGAGGTGGTAGGAGAGATAGAAGATGAGCATTCGGGTGAGGACCCCGGTTTGGTTCATGGAGGACCGGGCGAGGTAATCCTTCGACCTGCTCAGCGAGTCGATGAGGCTATGGAGGCTTTGGGGCTGTTCCCGGGTTCTCCGCCCGATGATTTGGTGGGACCTCTTTTCTACCGTTTGCATGGACAGATTCCCAAGGAAGGAGAGCGTGTGTCGTGGGAGGGTGCGAGGATTGAAGTCCTAGCGATGGAGGGTACCCGAATCAAGAGATTGAAGATGGTTGTAGAGGATTCAGAGCAATCGTGATTCTCTTTTCGGTTTTCCTCTTGGCTGCACTATCTGGTCTCTATACAGCGTTGGAGGTTGCCTTGCTCCAAACGGATAGGCAACAACTTGGTGAGAGGGCAAGGCGAGGCGAGATCATCGCTAAGCGTATTGAGGGGTGGTTGGGAAAACCAACTGTTCTCTTTGCAACGGTATTGGTTTCCATTAACCTCTTTAACCAAGCTTCGGCATCCCTTGTTTCATATTGGATTCACCATGGTGGTTTCACTTCGTGGCAGATGGGGATTTCTGATGTGGGGTTTACTCTCTTTATCCTCGTTTTTGCTGAGGGGGTGCCAAAAGCTCTTGCATTGAGGCGTCCCGATATGTTGGCACGATTAGCTCCGAGTTGGTTAGATGGTGCGGGTTGGGTTTTGAGACCTCTCATTTCTTTCTTCTCCTGGTTGCCTCGTGTTTTGGGTGGTGGGGGAGAAGGTCTGTCGAAAGTCTATCGCATGCGTAGGGACGAGGTTAGGTCTGTCTTGGGTCAAGCGCTAAGTGCTCGTGTACGAGCTCCAGAATCGACACGCATATTGGGATTGCTCTCACTAAGAGAGATACCCCTAAGTGCGTGTATGGTCGGTACCGAAAAAGTGATAACAGTGGGTCCAAACCTCTCTAGAGACGAGGTCATTGCTCGGATAAAAGAGACGGGGCATTCTCGCTTACCCTTTATCTTTGAGTCCTTAGATGATTCTCGAACGTATCTCCATGCCAAGAGCCTCCTCAAGGCTGAGGGTGACTGGAAAGCGATGCTACAACCCTTAGAGACTTTGCCCTATGATACGCCCCTATCTGAGGCACTTGAGATGATGAGGGTGGGCCCCGCGCTCGTCTTGGTCGAAAAAGAAGGAGAGAGGGTTGGCGCTGCTTTTCTTGAGGATATTCTAGAGAGGGCTTTGGGCACGATGGGGGATGAGTATGACGGTGTGGAGTCGATTTGAAAGGATCGATTCTCGTCCATGGGGGAGCGGGTCGCTATCGTTCTTCACCAGAGAAGATTCAGGAATTGCTCAACCGATCGGTAGAAGCGGGTTTGGCAGCGTTTGAACGAGGAGCACTAGAGAGTGCTGTTGTCGCTGTTGAAGTGATGGAAAGCTCGGGTTTGCTAAATGCGGGCAAAGGAGGAAGCAGGCAGGCTGATGGGACCATAAGGATGGATGCCTCTGCTGCGACAGGGCAGTTGTTTGGATCGGTCATAGCGATGCCGGGGTGTTGGCCTGCTTCACGGTGTGCGGCTCGTTTGTTGGCGACACCTTATCCCATACGGGCTGGTGAGAGCGTGGTGCGATGGGCCCGGCAAGAAGGATTCACTCAATGGGAGCCCGATGCGGATGCGTATGCTCATTGGGAGAAAAAATCAGCACCGTCACCAGGAACAGTTGGCGCTGTGGTCGTTGTGGATGGTGTCCCTGCAGTGGTCACTTCCACAGGGGGGCGAGAGCGGGCAGCAGAGGGGCGCGTGGGTGATACAGCTCTTCCTGGTTGTGGGAGCTCGGCTGGGAAGAGTGGAGCTGTTTCATGGACCGGGATTGGAGAGGCAATACTCCGAATGCGAATGGCAGATTGGACGCGGGGTCAGTTGAAAGACTGCAGCCCACAAGAAGCCGCGGAACGTGCTGTTGAAAAGTTAGAAAGTGACGAGCTCAACGAAGGAGAGGGGGGCGTCATCATCATCTCTAGCGAGGGTGAGATGGGTTGGGCATTCAACACGGAAGCGATGGCTGTAGCATGGGGGAAGAAGTGATCGTTTACCCTCTAGAGGTTGTCGCTGCCCTTTTCGGCTCTTTGGTGGGGAGTTTTCTGAATGTGGTGGCGCTTCGAACGATAACGGGGGAGAGTCTCTCTCATCCACCGTCTCACTGTCCAAGATGCCTTCATCCTATTCGGTGGTTTGATAATATTCCTCTCTTTTCATGGCTCCTTTTGGTAGGAAAGTGTCGAGATTGTCGGGGTCGTATCTCACCCGCTTACCCCATCACCGAAGCGGTTACAGCCCTTTGGGCAGGTGCAGTCGTTTCGCTTGGGTTGCCTTTCGTCCCTTCTCTTCTCCACTTCGGTGCTGGGGCATCTCTCATCGCTGCCGCTCGTGTTGACTTTGCAACGACATTATTGCCCCGAAAACTCCTCCTCTTTTCGCTGGGGTCCCTTCTCCTTCTGGCTCTCGCTGAAGCGGACTCTCTATCTTCTTTGGGGTGGCGTCTGCAAGGTGTTTTGGTCGTTGCAGGTGCATTGGCTTTGGTCCGCTTTCTCTTTTCACGATGGATGGGGAGAGAAGCGATGGGAGGTGGTGATGTGGAGTTGGGTGTTGTGATTGGGTTTTGGCTGGGCGCTGCTGGCGGTGGTCTCGCTTTGGGGGTCGCTGTCGTTACGGGGGCAGGTGCGGGAGCGATTTGGGCTTGGATAAGCCACAAAGAGAAGGATGGGGGCGTGGGATTGGAGCTTCCGTGGGGACCATTCTTGGTGGGAGGCGCTTTCCTCTCTCTTTTGGGAGGTGAAACGCTTCAAACAATCTTTGAAACGGGACGAGATACTTTATTAGACCATCGACAGATCGTTCTACCTATATCACTCCTTCTTCTTTTCTGGATGGGACGGCGTTTGGTGGCGATAAAGAACCGGACTTGACGTCTTTAAAGGTTTTTCGTGTATACTCGTCAGGTTTGAAAAGAGGAGAAGCAAAGATAATCCGACCATCCAACAGGGGTTTTACTCTGACAGAGATGCTGGTTGTGGTGGGGATAATGGGCATCCTTTTGGCTCTTTCGGTGCCTGTCCTAACTAAGAATGCTCCTCGTCGACAACTTGATGGGTATGCCCTTAGAGCGTTGGGGGATTTGCGATGGGCGTTCCAAAAAGCAACTTCTGAGGGTGAAGACTTGGTTCTTGAGGTGATTGGGCATTACGACAACGGTAGAACGACCCATCCTTGGCCTTTGGAGGACACGATTCGGGTTTGGAGGCGAAAGGATTGGAATCAATACCGAAAGTGCTCCAACCATTTACTGAACACCACCTGCGGAAATGTGACACAGACGGTAGGTGCCTACGATACACTTCCTCCTTACTTAGTTTTTGATCTGTCCCCAAGTAGCCCTCTGGATAGTGATGGGGATGGGTTGATTAGTGATGATGAACTCCCTGTACCCTTACGGGAGTATGTGCGAGAGGATTATAGGGATCCCCCTGCCTTGTTGAGCATCCCTGAATATCAAGCAGTTATCAACCATCCCAAGTTCAACCGTATTCGGACGATTCCCCGTGAGATTGACCTGATTGCTCCCAAGGTGGATGTGACCAACTACGATGGAACGAACTATAGAGATGTGGTGACATATGCTTTTATTCGTCCCACTGGTTCGGGTATTCGTTCCGTGGGCATTTTGGAGTTTGCTTTTATGTTGCGCCCCAAACATTTCAATCAACTCTCTTGGGACCAAACGACGAACGAATGTGGCCTAAAGGCTCAGATTTATAGCCAATCTAATGGGCGGACCGTTCAACTCCTCTTGGCAACAGGAAGTTTGCGCATGGTTTCGGCTGCCCCTACCCAGTACATGAGTCTTTGGGACAACCAAGGGCAACCCACACCCGTCAAGCTTTATCTAGATTCTATCTGTGACGGCTCATCGATTCCTGTCGGTGCACCTTACGAATATAACAGGGGTGGCGGTTGGCAATGAGGGGTAGGGTCGCGATGTTCCATAGCCGAGGGTATACTTTGGTAGAGATATTGGTCGCTATTGCGATTCTGGCAATCGTTTTACTCCCCATTCTCAGTGCGATTGGTCAAGCCGTCCGTGGCACTCAAGAAAGTAGGAATGTCACCGAAGCACTCCATTTGGCCGAAGAGAGGATGAATACATTGTGGGACCTATTTGGTCCCCAATCGGAGTTTTATGGGGGTGGTGTCCCCTTTGATTTTGAAGGGGGATCTGCAGGGGGGGGCGTCTTTTATCCTGGGAGCAATCCTGACCCCGCCCTAGAGGATAGATTGAACACCATTTATGGTTCTTCAGGTCAGTGGGCAGGGGGTCAGTTTGTTGATATTGCCCAACCACTGAACAACGACCCCGATTGGCGCGAGCCGGCAATGGCTGTCAGTCCTTCGGTCTATGGTTGTCTCGCTTCTGAGAGTGCAGACTGGCTTTTCAACGACAATGTGCATATCTGTATAGACCCCAACGACCCGAACAATCTCATTGCTGGTTTGGGGCGTGACCTGAGTGGAGAGAAATACCGCGTAGCTATGGCGGTTCTTGCAGCCCGACTGGATTCTCTAGATGCAGTAGCGCATTATCTCCCTGGTCTCCATCCAGATGGTGCGCGTTGGGTCCCTCTAGCTTCAAGTGGTACACCTTGTTCTTCGGTGGTTGATGGGGATTGCCCCAAGATAGATGGGGTGGAGGATTTTGGTGAGATTGTGGACAACGCTTCTCTCCAAGAGCGTACGCAGTTTTCTTGTGCTGGAAAGAGCGCGGGAGTGGATGGAAGGGTGAACTATCCGTGGTGGGATTTCGGTTATGTCGCCGACAATTGGGACAGTCGTGATAGCGACTGGTTGCAAACTTCTGGGTATACTTTTGCGGGAGACGGCTCTGCACCGAATAGGTCGTGGCGGATGTTTGTGGTGGGAGGTGGTACAGTTCACCCCAATCACACACCCCAAACGACCCAAGACAATCAGGAAGAGTGTACTTTCTTGGGTAACATTCCTGCAACGCAGATTGATATTGCCCGTGCGCTCCAACCTTTTTCTCGGTTCCGCCGAGAGACTTCAATGGCAACGGTCTATTGGCCTATGGATGCGCATGACCCTACCCAAGACCCCTATGGTCAAGGGGCGATTTCTCCAGATGATGCTCGGTATTACCGTTCTGGTTCGTTGACATTGGGGCGAGCGGTGCGCGTCGTCGTAGCTTGGCGGGCAGGAGATGGATGTCCGATGACACGCGGTCTCGTAACGACCTCTCGTTGCGGTGATCCCACCAATCCCTTGAGAATCTCTTTGGGTTTGACTCAGAGAATTATCCCCTTGAACAAGAGCGTGGAACTAAGGGCTTTTATTCCTGATGTGGACCAAGACCCCTGCGACCTAGAGCCCCATGCCAACGACCGTACAAACCGCCTCTCTAACGGCAATTGGGATCTAGACCCCAACTTTCAGCACGAGGAGTGCTGGCACATTTCAGGACTATAGGAGGATTTATGAAGAATCGTGGATTTACATTAACGGAGTTGTTGGTAGTGATTGTCATTATCGGCATTCTGATTACTCTCGTTGTCCCCAATGCAGTCAGGGCGCGTGAAAAAGCTAAAGAAGCTGCTGTAAAGACGGGGATTGGTCTTATTGAGACCGCTCTTGAGGGCTTTGCTCAAGGCAACTCGGGCTTTTACCCGGGCGTTGCATACGACAGCCAGGGTGTTTACACCATTCCTAATAACGACAATGGTCTGCAGCGGTCAGGTTCAACGGATTACGCCACGGGGTTGGGTCCACAGGCTTCGAATGGTGTGATTGGTGGTCGGATGGATTGTATGAAAGACCCCCAAAAGTGTGGTGGTACGACGCCCGCCAATGATGCGGCTTGCCAAGCCCAATATGTGCCTCCTACGGCTACATGTTATTTCAACGATGTCCATCGTTGGGACAGGTTGGTTTTAGAGGGAACGATTTCGGAATACCCAAAGAACCCTTTCATGGGGACAAAAGAGAGACCCCGTGCGATGTTTAATGTGTTCTCGACCACTTTGCGCCGAGCTGCAGCAGGTACAGACTTTGTGGGAACATGTCTTTCTACCATGAACCCCGATCCGGCAAATGGCTGGAACACTTACCTTTACTACAACAGTCAGTCGGCAGATGGCACAGCGGATGGGCGGTTGGGCTACCCGCTATCAGTTCAGGGCGGTACACCATGTGATGTTGTCGATGCGAACGATGCCAACCATTGGATGTCCAATCCCGATGATTATCCCGTGGGAGACTTTGCCTACATTCCTTTGGACCCGGTAGAACCACCCAGAGATTTTGATGGGGATGGAGTCTTGGACGAATCAGCCTACATGGCGTTCGTTCAGGGGTATTGGTTGATTGGGTATGGGGCCGCTTCCTCTTGGCGCGCTGAAATCTATGATGTCGATTTGATTCAGGCGAATGGTGGTTTGAGATTCCAGGCACCTTTGGGACGAATCCAAGCCGCCAATACAGCAACTTGGCAAAGTAATTGCACAGAGGTAGAACGGCGTGCTATGCGAGCCCTTTTTGGGGCGATTGTTCTGAAAGGAACTGATTACACAGAACAAGCAACACCCGGTGATATCCAAGTACAGAGTAACAACTGCCCTTGACAGATAGCAGGGCTTTTCCAACGCCTCATCAGGGGCGAGGATTCACGATGACCGAGGTCTTGGTTTCAATCGCCATTTTGATGGTGGTCATGACCGTTCTCTTAGCTGTCTTGGATGCGACATTCCGAACATTGCGGATTGTGGGTGGAGAAACGAATGCTCAAGAAAGGGCAAGATTAGCTTTAGCCTACACAACTCAAGCGTTAGACGAAGCGACGAGTTTGACCGATGTCATGCACCCTGCGATGAAGCGGAGAGGTACTCGGGGGGATTATGAAGCGGAGTTGGTTTCGAATGGGAACTGCGACGATGCTGTCGAGGTGGATCCCACAACAGCCCCCTATCCCAATGGGGATTGGTGGAGACAAGATATTGATGCCTCCTGTTTTATTGAACCTGGAGAAGTGGTGGACCCAGACCTGACTTGGTCAAATGCCTTTTCAACGGGGTCTTTTCCTACCCCGGGAGGATGTGCATTACAGGTTGGAGGTATCTTGACCGAACCTGGACAGCCCCAATCGGGCATTCCAGCAGCCTTAGCAGATAGCAATCAAAACCCCGATCAATCCCAGTCGGGAGTCTTCTCCCAGTTGATTGGGGACAGTGATGTGACCCTTCCTTCGTGGTTATCGGATGTCACGTGTGGATATCAGCCCTACATGACTGCTTTAGAAGATCAGAACGGTAATGGGAATTACGCACGGGCCGAAACGGACTTGAGAACGATTGTATTCTCGGTCAATACACCTGTCTACACGGCACAAGATGGTTCCCATGTGCCCCAGTCAAAGGATGACTTCCCGGGTCTGGGAGATCAACGTGATCAGGTCGAAACGAGGATTGTGACACTCGCCCATACATGGCGAGAGAAGGGATTCTTGATACCCTATTCAGAGAACATGTCCGATGCTTGCGACCCCGAGGCCTACAACCATCTATCGGGAGACTTCGTTCTTTACCAACGGATTACTCGGTTCTTTAACGATCCTTGGATTGATAGGGATATTGACCAAGATGGGGTGATTGACGATCCCGCGTTGGGTAGGGATTTGGAAGATGAATGTTTGCGAACCGTTGAGACCCCCTTAGTCTTGGGGGTTGCTGATATTAGGTTCAAGCTTTATGGGGGGCAAGGTCATGCCGTTTTGCCCTGTACGGGGGGGTGTTTGACATCTATGCAGGGGGCTCCTTTAGAAGGGACCTTCTACTGGAGCACCGATGGAACCCCGACCGTTCCTCAAGGTTTCCCGTTTACCAGTTTGGGCAGTGTCAGGAAGATCGAGGTCTCTGTTTGGGCGGCGAGTGATGATGTGCTGGGTGTTTTACGGCGCACGAGGGACAGCAATGGGTTGATCTTCCAGATTTTTCAGGGTGATTCAGAGGCATTAGGACGGCTGGATTTTATGGGTATTTTGGCACAGCAGGGAGTTCCAGATCTCTACAACCCCTCTAACTTTGTTCAGTTGCGCGAAACGGTCGATATGAGGTTTGGTGGTGGCTAAGAGCAATATCAGGGCAAAGAGGGGGGTCGCCTTAGTCAGCGTGCTGGTGTTCTTAGCTTTGGCGTTGCCCGCCATGGTGATTATTCTGGCATTCGTTCGGGGAGAAGCTCAGTTTCCCGTGCGTGAATGGGAGATGAGAGAAGCAGAAGAGATGGCATCGGCGGGGCATGCTGAAGCACAGACTCTTCTTTTGGGGCCTTGGGTGGCTATGTTGACGGCAGGGAAGGCGCCTAGAAACCGATTCCCCTTTGATTTGGATGATGATGGATGGGAGGATTTTGATGGGGATGGGCGATTTGATGAAGAGGGAACCCTCTTTCCCTTTATGGGGTTGGACCATCTTGCAAGTCCTTGGATGGCCTACCCTGTGCTCCGAGAGCCTGATAGCAACTTGGTGGTGGGTAGACCTGGTGGAAGCCTACCTGTTATTCCCACATACGGTGATGCTAACCGAGATGGAGTGATTGATTACATTCAAGGGGTGGCGGAGGTCTACAACCCCAAGAACGGGTGCGCCTTGGGCACGATGAACAATCCTTCAAGTGAGCCTTGCTTGAATATGCCCTTTCTCCCCTTGGGTAGCCAAAGGATGGCCTATCCTTCTGCTCTTGGGGGTGCGGCACTGGAGGGTGGAGATTATCTTTGGGATGGTGCTTTGTATTCAGCCCAGAGGCAATATAGTGTCGAGCGTTTGGTAGATAGTCCCTTCGTTTCGGATTGGCATGGTGCTTTCCATATTGAAGGGGATGGATCAACGGATATTGGTTGGAACAACGACGCCTTCTTAGGGCGCCCTTCACCCAATCCCTATTCGGACCGTATCAAGGGATTGAGTGTTGGAGATGGGAACAATAACGGTGTTCTGGATGCGTGCGAGCCCAATTTAGACCAGATTGTTTCCCGAGATTTGCTCCTTGGCACAGAGGGTCTCTCTTTTGCTCCCACTCTTCAGGAGCCTTACGAAAGGGAGTCTGATAGTGCCTTGGGTGGAATGCCTGATACTTACGGTTTGATTGACCCAGATACATGTGTCCATTGGATGCGCGAGCAAGGGGTTGAAAGGACAGGAGGCTATGGGGTGGTAATCTCGGATGAAGGGGCACGATTTCCCCTCTATGGTTTTGTTCACAATCCAGACGACCCCTTTTTCACCAACCCCGCCGTCCTCGAAAACTGGGCTGGTACGAATGGTTCACCTACTGTCGCTCCTGAATCCACCTTTTGGTTGAACGCCCACACTTCTGGTTCTATCACCTCTATGCAAGATATGCACTACGCTCAGAGGTCGGCACTCGCTCTACTCGCTCCGGGAGTGGGTCCTGCTAAGTCTGCTGCTCTCCTTTCATATATCTGGGCCCATGGCGTTGGAGATACGAGCAGTGATCTCCAAACACCAGCCCATTCCCCTGACGAGTTTAGGAGCGATTTTGAGGGTGATGGTCGTATTGACGAAATCCCAGCGGTTTGGCCTTCCAGACTTGTAGAGATTCTGGACGTAGACCTTTTGAAGTTGCGGGATGGAGGACAAGCAGGGGGATTGGAGATTAGCAACGAGGACTGGAAGCCGTTAGAGGCGTGGATTAGTTTGTGGTCGGCACGGGGAGAAGGTCGCACAACGGGATTGCTCGTACCTACCGATACCACGCACCCATTACGACCTACACTACCCCTGTGGGCTTGGCCCCAAATCACCGACCCCATTCTTAGGTGTATTGAGACGACCAATGGGACGACACTCTCTTCAGTTTTCTTGAATCAGTTCCCTCTTTGGCGAACAGATGCTCCTGATTGTTTGGGGCTTTTCTTGAAGTTGGATTTGTGGCAAACCCCGGCAGAGTGGCCTACAGGGGTAGATACGGGTGGAGGTGCCGGCGATGAGCCCGTTAGCGACCTTCTTCTGTCGGATGTAGATGTAGGGAGTTGGGCGTCGGAATGTGATATCTTGACGCCCAATAGCGGTTCAGAATTAGATGATTTGGAGAGTTGGGTATTGGGGTTGGACGACAGGAGGGTTTGGCCTGAAGAGTTTTGGCTTTTTGTTCGTTGTTTCTGGGATACGACATTAGTAGGGTCCTTAGAGGAACGGAGAGAGGATGTCCAGACGGTTGTGGAGGTTCTCTTCGATGATGGAGTTGTTGGAACTGCCCTTTATCCCGACATAATGGGGGATGATTTCCCCTTGGTCCTTTCGCGCAAGGTGGTGGGACATTGGACGGGGTGGCAGTATCTCTATCGTTATCTGGATGACAGCGGTGATTGTCGAGACTTGGCTCCTACGCAGTCTCTGGCTGATTCGGTGGAGGGGCTCGTTCAGTCCCAACTGGCAGAGAGGCACGCTCGATACCACGGTCCAGGAGACCTCCTGTTTCCTGTGGGAGATACAGATGTTCAGACATTATCGGGGGGGTATGTGGACTTACGAGGACCCTATTGGGACCCAGGGAATGTGAGTGTCGCTACCGACCCATCTTGTAGGTCCAATGCGGTTCGGGCGGATTGGCCCGATTTGGTGGGTGATATTGATCTATACGCACCCGGGTTTGATTCAGGAAGTTGTACTATAGGTGTTGATCCAACAGATGATTGTCGTACGATCTCACTCAGTCTGGTCTCTCTGGGAATCCAGCCGGCATTGGTCGTTCCGGATCGACTCCCTAATGTGGATGCTTCGCCCCCTTATTCGGGCTTTAGGTGGGATCGCGTCACAAGCACGAGTGCAAGTGACCCTTTGGGCATTAATGATGCGAACAACGGTCAGAATGATTCCATCTTGGATCGGGACGACACGCTCCTCCTCCATTTCTTGGGTCTTGTCGCTTTCTTTGATAGCCCCTATGCGACTTATTTTGATGATCCTGACCTCCATGAGCCCTGTCGCTTCGATCCGGGAAAGCCCCCTCATTTTTTGGCAACTGATGGGGTAGGGCTGACTTTTGCTCCTTACGATACAAACCCTTGGAATGGGGTCGTTACGGGTTTAGGAGATACTGAGTTTCTTGGTTTGGTAGGAGCGGGGGGTGGAGGCGGGTTTGCCGGAGGGTGGTTTGAGGCTGATGGAAGAAACGAGAGTGGCTCTGATTGCGACACGCTCCCAGTCGCTGGCAATGACCCTTCCTTGTGGCGTCCTTTACGCTTTAGAGGCCGCGTGAATCTCAACACGGCGACATTCCCTGTCCTCAAGGCGACTTTGGCAAAGTCATGCCACCCGACTGCGGGAGACATCAACCAGAATGGCACCTTGGGTGGTGAGTGCAGACATACGGGGTTAGAGAGGGCAGCCCGGTCGGTTCTTCGGTATCGAGAGTGGTTTCATCTTGTTCCCTATACTTCAGTGGATGACCTAGTCCAGGGTACGTTATGGGGTTGGACAGGGGTTGATTCTCATGTAGCAGGGTCCTTTCTAGAGCAATACTATTGGGACTCGGGTCTTTTTGATTTGGCTCGGGGAAACCATGCTTTTCTCCCCACTCCCCAAGATGGTGTCGCCGATTTCCGCCTCACATTTGGAGCGGGGGGTGGAATCCTCCAACCCCCATTCAGGACCGTGACTCAACTTATGGATGTGGGGTACGAGTATTCGGGAACGAGTGGTGGTGATGACCCTCGAGATTTGTTGTGGTCTGGGGGAAATGATCGTGT
This sequence comes from bacterium, assembly GCA_014384545.1. Taxonomy (GTDB): domain Bacteria; phylum UBP7; class UBA6624; order UBA6624; family UBA6624; genus NIOZ-UU106. The sequence continues at coordinate 19,684 of JACNFQ010000091.1, forward strand.
GCTTGCAGCCCAGTTTGTGGCTGCTGAGGATGATTTAGGAGCGGTCGCCGTGTTTGCTCGGATTGATCAGGACTTGGGAGTGGGTAGCGAAGGCTACCGTATTGAGGCAATGGGACATTTTGGGGGGGGAGCAGCTGCTAGATTCTCCCTCTTTGCCCTTGCCGATTCAGGTCCTGGCTCGTTTGCTCCCGTTGTGATGGAAGAAGAGGTGAGTCGAGGAATTGATGACTTGGTCGGTCTGTTTTATGGAAGCTACTACCGGTAGCCAACCATTTGACAGACAGCTGTTGGCTGTGTAGGATGGGGGGGTTGTAGTTATGCAATGCAAGAACTATCATATATTTTGTTTGCGACAAAAAGGAGGTCAGTGATGAACTGGCGAATAAACATACTCTTGGTTTTGGGTCTTTTCCTGGGGGGGTCTCACCTCTCTGGTGCTGGCTCAACGACCGTTTCGTGGGAAATCAACGAAAGCGAGTCTCGCGTGACCCTCTTTTTGACCTTCCCCGTACCAGTAACACACCGTAATGAGGCTTTTCCCACTCGATTGGTTTTCAATGTGCCTGGGGGACAACTTGAACAGGATGCTCCCACAAAGGTAAAGAGAGAGTCTGGTTTTGTGCGAGAAGTCAAGGCGATTTCTATTGAAGACCCCGATGAGTTCCTTCGCCTCGTCTTTACTTTTTCGTTGCGCGTCCCTATTGAGGATTCGGATTACCGGTATGTACGCCTTTCACCGACCCGGTATGCCTTTATTTTGGACAAGTCTCGCCTTTTGTGTCGGCACGACAACTACCTAAGAGAACAACGGGGCGAAGAAGAGATTGATTGCCCCACAA
>JACNFQ010000018.1 GCA_014384545.1 bacterium
AGGGAAGCAACCGAGGTCTGCTCCAGTTCCAGACGAGAAGCTCTTCCCACACCAGCCACGGGTGTGCCATGAGATTCATCCCCTTGGTGGGAAGGGTCCCAACAACCGTGAATATCGTTGGGGCAACCATAGGCACCCACATTGGGATTATCCCAGAGGTTTCCTGCAATATCTTCGTGTGTTTCAATCACCCCATTGTCGTGGACAAGAACGATAATTCCTGTCGCATCCGTCAAGATATCCCAAGCCTCTTGAGCATCCAAATCTAGATCATCTAAACCTTGATTAGAGCTGGTGGAATGGAGACGCCAAAGGTTACTGGGGTAATGGGTGTCGTTAGGTACTTTTTGCATATCCCATAACTGATAGGGCATCGATGTCGCCACAAAACCCTGTGCCTTCAAATCACTCACCAATTGATCCCTATCACTGATTGCCTTTACACGGAACCACTGGGTTAGAGCGACACCCTGCCACTCCACTTCACCCACTCCTACAAGGTAATCTTCCAACACGGAACGAACAACCCCATCAGCCACCCGCACATAAAGTCGAGAACCAACCCACTGTTCTTCAGGGGTGTCAATACCCGAGAGAGGTGCGCCAAAAAGCCCCCCAAACAGAGCCAAGATAAAAAATGGACGCAATCGTTTCATACAGTTCTCCCGGTCAAAAGTCAAATCCTTCAAACCGAGCCATTATAGTAGGAATCTGTGACTGTCAAGGGTTGGATTCTTATCATCCTCGTTGTAGGGGTCGCTTTGGCCCTTGCTTCATCTGCCGCGGCGGGCTTCAAGCCCTCTGGTGGAGGAGATGCCATTCTCATTCTTGGTGGTTCATTGTTGGTCATCATTGTGATTATGGCAATCTATTGGAAAGAAGGGGCGGGGCGGGATAGATCTCGAATGCCGAGAATCCGCACTTCGGCTTCTTTGAACCGTCATACTCTCCGAAAAGAACACATAATGCTGTCGTTTAGGAGTTGGGTGGCATCCCCTAGTGGCACCCTACCCCCTTGCCCCAAATTGGCAACCCATGACGAAGAATTTTCCAGTTGTTGGGCAAGAGGCGACCTTGAAGGATGTTACACCCGGCTGGATGAACTCTTGGAAGAGAACCGAGACCCTTCCTCGCCAGAACACACAATGACTCTCCTCTACATGCGCACATTGGAGCGCATGGAGAAAGAGGTCATGACCACCTTTCCTCAACTAGGGTCTGAAGGCTCCATCTTTGACGAGACAGACTAGGGCACAAATGCCTAGTTGATACCCTAGATACCCCATACCCGAAATCACAGGATGACCTGCACCAGCAACGACGAGTTTCCTGCGCCAAGCTTCTCGCCTTCCATGAATCGCCGAAAGGTGGGCTTCTACCAAAGGGAGAGCTGTGCCCTTTGCTCCATCCCGCAAGGCAAGAGAAGCGTGAGAAAAGGCGCCTGGGTTGAAAAGAACGCCCACAAACCCCTTCTCTTTCGCTTCTGCCAGACAAGCGACTAGGGCTGCCTCGTCTCCTTCCTGCTCCAAGACCAACTCCCACCCCTTCTCTTTTGCCCATTTCACCAATCTTGCCAAGGCTTCACTTCTTTTCTCGTCCCCATAGATTTCAGGTTCTCTTCTACCAACACCATCAAGATTGGGTCCCTCTAATACCAAGAACTTCATGCGATTTGGGCTAACCACTCATCAATGGGAGGGCGTTTCGTTCTATAAACCATTATGGTGTCCCATTCTCCCCCATCACCATTTGGAATCTGAGTCGGTAAAAGGACTTGGAGTTCTCCCTTGTCCCATTTCTTATCTTTCAGAATCGCTTCCTTGAAAGCTTCTGGGTTAAGTTCTCTATCTAATGAGGTCGGCAACCCCACCCTTACCAACTCCTTTTCCAGAAAAGCCGCTGTTCCCTTGGGGGCTACTCCCAATCTCTCTGCCCAACGAGTATTGGTAAGCATCCCCAATCCCACGCCCTCTCCGTGGCGTATCCGAGGAACTGTTGAACTCTCTAATGCGTGCCCTACTGTATGCCCAAAGTTCAGCAAGATTCGAAGTCCCCTCTTTTCTAGTAAGTCCCTCTTCACAATCTTCAGTTTCCCCTTTGCAGCCCATTGAATCCCTCTCTCTATTGGGATAAGCCTCCCCTTCCCCATCCCCTCCCACTCTTCCTCTCCCATTGCTAAGGCTGCCTGCCGCCATACCCAAGACATTTTGATGATTTCCGCGGCTCCATTCCTAATTTCTCTCAAGGGCAACCCAGCCAAGAGTGTGGGATCAATCACCACCGAATCGGGGAGCCGAACGACCCCCAACAAGTTCTTCCCTTTGCCGCGATTGACACCGAACTTCCCTCCCAATGCAGCATCTGCCATGCCCAATACAGTTGTAGGAACTAGATGGATGGCGATCCCTCTAAGATAAAGAGCTGCCGCGAGACCTGCCACATCGGTGATGCCCCCTCCCCCCAAAACCCACAACGCCCCGTCCTTGCCTACTCCAGATACTGAAAGTCCTTCTAGGATGCGTTCAACAGTCCTCAAGTTCTTTGCTCGGTCCTTCCCTACCAGAGGGAGATGAGAGACTCCTCCTTCAGGCGCTTCGCTTACTAAAGCCCCCAGTCGTTGATCAAAAAGCCCCACCCACTTACCTGTCGTGGTGGGAAGAGGTCGGCTCATTTGACCCCAACCCATCAAGACTCCATCCCCGATTTTCTGACTCGCTTTATCTGGGTATAACTGACGAAGGACACGACCCGCAACAGCACCTTGTGTAAGCCCCTCTGTCTGGACAGGAATCCCCAACGCGCCTTCTCCTTCTCGCTCTAAGTAGAGCTTCTTTCGCTCTTTCCACAAGGGGCGTCCTTCCCCCTTGCCCAACCGAGCCTCAATCACCGAAAGGGGAGCTCTGAGTCGAGCAACACTTTTCCCTTTCAAGAAATCTCTTGTTTCCCCGTTCAAATCACTTCCTCCACCCATTGCCACGACCTCGTTTCCCCTAATCTGGGTGATTACCCTTTTTTCTTGGTCTCTAAATGCCTCCATCCCTCGCTCTTGTATCACCGCTCTGGGCGACCGACCACCCAACGCCTTGGCAACGACTTTGTCCGTATCCACAAAAGGGCGTTCTAGGAGGCGGGCCAAACGCCTGCCCACCACACTCTTCCCCGTTCCCATGAATCCTGCCAAGAAGAGAGCTTCAGACATCAAGGAAGCCAATCGGGGGTGGCATCACGGTGAGCTTCGTAACGCTCTTTCCACGCCTCCCAATGCCCTCCACCCAAGAAAGATGCCCCTGCTTGGGCCAATACTAAGCCCGTAAGTGCTTTCGCAATAACCCCAATCGCTCCCACCACACAGACATCACTCCTCAAGTGAGGAGCTGGTATTGATTGACCGGTCTGGAGATTGACCGAAGGGAGGGGGGTTCGTTGTGTGGAAATGGGCTTAGCCCATAGAGTCGCTCTGATTGGTTTCCCGTTCGTCCTACCCCCTTCTATTCCCCCAGCCATGTTCCCTTCACCCAGAGGGTCATCATGAGCTCCACTTCCCTTCATAGATGCTTGAGTAAGCCCCTTCCCCAACGAGACAGCCCTTACTGAAGGAATGGAGAGTAGAGCACCACCCAAGAGGACGGACAACCGGTCGGCAGGTTGAGAGCTCTCTCCCCACCCTCCCGGAAGACCTCTTGCCTCAATTTGGACGGAACCTCCCAAGGTTGTCCCTTCTCTTCCTGCCATCTTGATGGCATCAATCGCAAGAGCTTCGGTGGAAGAATCGGGCCAACGAAGACTGTTGGCAGAGGGATTCTGGTTTTTCCCCGTCGTATGAACCGCTCCAATGGATAGAGACCAGGATTCAATCTCAATCTCTCCCAAATCCTCCAAGAGAGCGGAGGCAACACCGCCCAACGCGGTCCGCATCGCACTTTCGCGGGCACTCCCCCTTTCGGCTTGGGCTTCGGGGGGTTGCCCCGTCCTCAGAAACCCCGACAAATCACCATGTCCTGGTCGAGCCACCCAACATGCATCTGCCAACGGCTCTTTCTCTCCAGCATTTTCTAGAAGTAGCAAAAGAGGCGCCCCTGTTGTTTTTCCCTTGTAAACGCCCCCATGAACTTCCACCTTGTCCTTTTCCCATTTCTGTCGATGACTTCTGCCGAAACCTGCTGATCTTTCCGCCAGAAACTCTTGCGCCTTATCAAGCCGAATCGTCCACCCTGCTGGTAGCCCCTCAAGAACCCCCATGAGGAAAGGTCCATGACTATCCCCAGCAGTCCACCACCGTAACGGCGTCACGCTTTCCATCTCCGTGCCGAAAGACGGGCTTGATCTACAAACATTCCCCACCCCCCTTCAGTGCGCAACCCCATCTGTCTAGCTTCTGTCAGGAAGGCACTCTCCTTTCCATACGAAAGATCCACGACCCAAGCATCGGCGGGAAGTCTGTCTAAAGAAAGAGGAGGGCAAGGCACCGAAGTCGCGTTGACCACGCCATTCACCTTTTCTACAGAAGAGATTGCTTCCTCATATCCTACTTCTCCCTTCTCTTCTATTGGGGATCTGCTGACGATTTGGGACGACGCTCCCATTCCTTCCAGAGCGACCGATACAGCGCGTGCCGCCCCCCCTGAACCGAGTACGAGCCATTCCTGGTCCTCACAGGCACCTAGGCGACGAAAGGTACGAGCAAACGCGGGCAAGTCGGTGTTATCGCCCACCAAACTTCCCTCCTTCCAGATTAGGAGGTTTACGGCTTTGCATTGGGTGGCAGCATGGGTCAGTCGATCAGCACATTCTAGGGCTATGCCTTTATGGGGAGAAGTAATGTTGACAGCAAGAAACTCCTCCACAATCCGTCGAAGCTGCTTTCTTGATAGGGGGGGGCGAAGGGGCACAGAACGATAGGACCACGGACGCCCCCCCAGCCGTTGGCGGTGCCAACTTGGAGATGCGGTACCTACCAAAGGCCATCCCACCACGGCAAGAGCTTTCATGAAAAGAGGACCCCCACTCCTTCCAGTGCTTCTTGCCACCCTGGGAAAGCGATACCCCCCCATTCATTCTCTGATAAATCCACTCCTTCATCACTTCCAATACCTGCAACGGCCGCAGCGAGAACGAGACGATGGTCCGCTCTTGTATCCACCTTTCCGCCTTTCAAAGAACCCGGGCTCCCCTTGACCACCAAATCTTCCCCTTCTATCAATGCGTTTCCTCCCAAAGTCGTAATAAGGTCTGCTGTTCCCTCCAACCTGTCCGACTCTTTATTCCGCAACAATCCCCCTGTCCTAAATCTTGTGGTGCCCCTCCTCGTTGTCGCAAAGACAGCCGCCAAAGGGACTTCATCAATCATATCCATTAAGTCCTGCCCCTCAACGATAAGGTCTCCCTGTGGCAGTTCTCCAGGGTGCTCTACTTGAACCCGACCAACCAACTCTGGCCACACCTCTTCTCTGTTGTGTTTGACGGTGATTCCCGCTTTGCCCAGAAATCGAAGGAGTCCTGTGCGGCGGAGATTCGTAAGGACTTTACCACCAATCTTAGAACGAGGAATCATAGCTGCAGCCGTAGCAAGAACAGCGAAAGCAGAGGGGTCAGGGGGAATCTCCGCCCAATAGGGTTCCGACCGGCTTCCCTCAACGCGTGGCCAACACCCCGCAGCAGCAAAAAGTCTCTCTGTGTGGTCTCTACTCAGAGGATCCTCTTTCCATGAAATGGACGCCCCACTCCGCACAGCCGCCAACAGGAGAGCCCCTTTTCTGGTGCCACTTCCTGGGATGATGGAAGCACGGAAAGGTCCTTGCACAGGTCCACAAGCAAAGGCTGGAAAGCAACCCTTCGTCCCCCCCGCTTGTCCTCCCCAATGGCGAATATCTTCATTGAGGCGCCCTACCTTTCTGGACAGGAGACTCTTATCTCCCTCTACCCAAACGGGCTCTTTCCCACCCGCAGCCCAGCCTAGGCAGAAACGTGCTGTTGTCCCCGAGTTGCCCGCATGAATGCGACTCTCACCAGTGGGAGATGCTCCTGGCCAAATCCGAAGACCCTGCCGTCCAGTCTGAACCCGAGCCCCCAGAATACGAACCGCACTCAACGCACTTCTTGCGTCCTTCCCTATTGACCCTCCAACGACTCTAACGGGCAAGAGTAATCCCAAGAATAACGCCCTAATTGTGATGGACTTGTCGCCAGGTATTCGGACCTTTCCCCGCAGAGGAGAACGAGACGGTTGAACCTTCAAATCTCTCTCTCTCCCCTATCAATCCCCTCTCTAAAGGAGACTCTTACGCCCACTTGCAATGCCAAAGATGATTCTACCAAAGCCCCCTTATAGTAAGGAGGAGAAGATGTTCTCCACAATGCGGGATGTATTATCTGATAGGAATGAGTCTGGATGGAAGAGAAGCCCATACCAAGGACGCCCCTCCACCCCCAAAGCCAAGGGGTGTCCTTCAGAATCCCAACCCCAAACTTCAAGAGGCGGGGGAAGTTCCCCTAATCCCAACGAGTTATATCTGCCCACACGCACTCTCTCTTCGATTCCTTGGAGAATACCAATTCCCTTATGAGTCATTCTGACCGCCTCCCCATGGCAAGGACGCCCCATAGTCAAAGTCGCTCCAAAGTGAGTCGCTATCATTTGGCATCCTAAGCAGATACCTAGCAAGGGGCGCTTTCCCCACCGAGCCAATAGTTGCATAGATTCTGGCCAATCCTCAGGTCTACCAGGTCCTGGTCCCAAAACCAAGCCATCAAACGGCTCAACTTCTAGAGTAGAAGCGGCACTCACAACGTCAAACCCACTATCTTCTAACCAAGCGAATACATTCTGCGTAAAGGAGTCGTTGTGATCAACGAGTAAGAGACGTGTCAAGGTGAGGCGTCACCACGTGTGGAGACAGGTATGACTCTCTCCTTGATACCTAGTGGATACTCCCCCGAAAAACAGGCGGTGCAAAATGCCTCTTCATTCTTCGGTATCTTCATGAGATCCCTGAGAGAAAGGTAGGTTAGAGAATCTGCTCCTAAGTGCCTAGAAAGGTCATCTTGAGAGATTTGATTAATGACCAGCTCTTCTTTTGTGGGTGTATCAATCCCATAGAAACAAGGATGAGCAACGGGGGGAGAACCGATTCGGATATGAATCTCCTTGGCTCCCGCCCTCCTAATCATTGAGACGAGTTTCCGCATCGTGCTTCCTCGCACGATTGAATCATCAACCAAAACGACTTTCTTTCCTTCGAAAAACCCCGGAACGGGATTGAATTTCTCTTTGACTTTTTCGTCCCTAATGGATTGATCAGGTGCGATAAACGTTCGCCCTACATAGTGGTTCCTCATCAATCCAAATCCGAAAGGGAGATTCCGTGCCTCAGCATACCCCAAGGCAATCACATTGCTTGAATCGGGTACAGCGATAACGACATCCGTTTCAAGCGCATCATCCTTAGCCGCCAAAGACGCTCCTAATCCCTTCCTGAATGCATACACTCCTTCTCCAAATTGGTCTCCATCGGGACGAGCAAAATAGATCAACTCAAAGATACAGTGGTGTTTGGGGGCATCGGGCTCCAAATCAAACTGTTGGGGATTGCCCTTGCCAAAAACGACCAATGACCCGGGAGAAACTTCATGAATCTCGTCAGTTACATGGATATCCACCCCCACTGACTCTGAAGAAACGACATATCCTCCTTTTGGAAGAGGTGCCATTGAGAGTGGTCTAATCCCCCAAGGATCTCTGAACGCTATTAGGTTATCTCCCACAAGAGCTACAACGCTGTATGCGCCTTTAATCTCTTCCATCAGTTGACGAACAGCTTCGGGCAAGGTCTTCCCTTCCCCAAGTTCCATCGCAAGGAACCGGGCCAACAACTCACCATCATTTTGACCCGAGAACTGAAGACCTTTTTTCTCTAATCTAAGGCGCAAACTGTGGTAGTTTACCAAATCACCGTTCCCCGCTAACGCAACGGGTGGATGCCCTTCACCTTCTACTAGATGAGGCTGAGTATTCGCTAAAGTAACAGGCCCCTGTGTGGGATACCGGACATGCCCAATGGCGGATTGCCCTCCTAGGGAGTCTAGCGCGGTGGGATTGAAAATCTCCTTCACCATCCCTAATCCTCTGTGGAGAGTATGGATGCCGTCTTGTGCTGACACAATCCCAGCCCCATTCTGCCCACGATGTTGTTGAGCGAAAAGACTTGTGACCGCCTTTAGCGCAGCCTGACTGGCTCCATGAATGCCTACTACACCGCACATGGGCAGGGAGATTCTAGGCTTCGGCGTGGGTGGGACAATAGGATTGGAGTATGGACTTTACCTCCCTTGATCAAGGAATCGATGATATGGAGTCTTTGGCGATTGAACTCCAAACGCGCCTGACAGCTGTCCCTGCAATCGGACCGTTGAATGAGGGCAGAGGCGAAAAAGCAAAGATGGAGGTCTTGGAGAGTTCGTTGGCTGAACTGGGATTCCCAAAAGGAGAGCGGATTGATGCCTCCGATGATAGGTGTGATGGGGGGATTCGTCCCAATCTTGTAGTCCGTTCGGGCGACAAAGAAGGACCCACATTGTGGATACTCTCCCATATCGATGTCGTGCCACCGGGAGATATCGATCTTTGGGAGACCGATCCTTGGACGGTTTCCCGAGATGGTCCCTTGATTCGAGGGCGGGGGGTTGAAGACAACCAACAAGGGCTCGTCTCTTCTATTCTCGCCCTAAAATCTGTAAGAGAAGCACCTATTTCTCACAATGTGGGTCTCCTTTTTGTGAGTGATGAAGAGACGGGAAGTGCTTTAGGGCTAGGACATGTTCTCAAGACCCGTCCCGAACTTATCAAGCCTACAGATCTTGTACTCGTTCCCGATGCTGGGAACGCTGACGGAACGATGGTAGAAGTTGCCGAAAAATCAATGTTGTGGATGAAGATCGTTGTTGAAGGCGAACAATGCCATGGCTCAATGCCTGCCTTGGGAACGAATGCAGCTATAGCAGGTGCAGACCTCCTCCTACGGCTTGATTCAGCTTTCAGAGATAGTTTTCCTGAAATAGACCCGTTGTTTGACCCCCCCACATCCACTTTTGCACCCACCCGAAGAGAAGAGAATCAGCCCAACATCAATATGGTTCCTGGACGAGATGTTCTCTATTTTGATTGTCGGGTCCTACCCCAAACACCCTTATCTGATGTCAGACGCGTTGCGAGGGAGATTGCAGATGAGGTAGAGACCCAACGGGGTGTTTCTATTACTCTTAGCGACCATATGGCTGCAAGCGCTGCCCCCCCAACTCCTCTTGATGCTCCAGTTGTTACTGCCCTTCTTTCTGCTCTAGAAGAAGTAACAGGTAAAAGGGGGAAGCCTGCTGGGATTGGTGGGGGCACCGTTGCCGCTCTCTTTAGGGAGTCTGGTATTCCAGCTGTCGTTTGGAGCACCCTTGAAGACCAAGCCCATCAACCTAACGAGTCTTGCCGTTTGAGTAACCTCCTTAGTGATGCGAAGGTAATGGTTCGCCTTATGGCTTAGGGGCATGGTTCTCTTCGGCTATCTTCTGTCCCTTCCAGTTCAGTCCACAAGGCCTCTTGGGTCCTTTCCCATACGTCTCTAGGCACGCCATTTACAGACAACTTCCCTCTCCCTTTATGGAACTGAGAGCCAGCAAACTGGTGGAAAGCGATGTTGGGGATTTTCACACCCTTTGCCACACTCAGTTCCATCCCTTCTTTCTGGGTTCCTCTAAATCCAAGCCTAAACCCAGCATTTTGGAAGAGTGAAGGTAAGAGGTGTGAATAGTCAGAGAGATGGATGCCCAAGTCAATGTCGGGATCATTCGAAATGAAATCTCCTTCACGAAACCAACCCAATAGAGTGCCCGAAGTCAACCAAAAAGGAATCTGGGCACTATTCAAGATGGAAACAACCTCTGATAATACCCGTCGAGCCCTCATCCTGCGCCCCTTGACACCCCCCAGAAACGCTTGGATACAATCACGGGTTATCCCCACAACGAAATCCTAGAGAGACTCCTCTTTGTTTTTTTCTTGTCCAAAAGAGGATTCTAGATTGCATGGGTGGACGGGATGTTCACCTTGTATAGGATTGGCACTATGCTTATTTCTCTCTTTTTGGCACCTCTTGTTTATACGGTAGATGTTGGTAACCCCTCCGATGGACTTGTCCATTTCTCAGTGGAAGCGCCTCAGGCTGGTCGCAATCCCACTTTCTCTGTGCCCGTTTGGACACCCGGACATTACAAAGCAGATATGCCCGTTGCCACCATCCAAGATGTAGCTGCATTTGATGGGGACGGAAATCTCCTTCCTGTCCAGAAAACAGGGCTTTCTGAATGGACAGTCTCTTCGCGTCGAGGATCCGTAACGCTTTCATACAAAGCGCACTTGGCAAAACCAGGACCAACTGGATCTGAACTCACACCAGACCATCTCTATTTCCATCCCACCGATTTCTTCCCAATATTGAATGATGATTTGGACCAATCTAGCCGCATCCTTCTTGCAGGACTCCCAAATGACTGGCGTGTAGCAACCGCCCTAAAGCGATGCGCAGACGGAGAGGGTTGGTGTGCCCCTAACGCTCATCGCCTTTACGACAGCCCTTTTGAAATCTCAGATTACCAGGAACTTACCTACGAAAGTGGTGGTGCCACTTTCCACATCATTATCTCAGGAAATGGTGGACCTTACGATCTGGAGGTTTTTCCGTTTGTTGATGATTTCAAGAGATTTACGGATGCTCAGATTGAGGTTTTTGACGGCATTGCACCTGGTGGTATTAGCGACTATTGGTGGTTGTTATTCCCTGGCGGTGGGGGTGGCTTGGAACATAGAGATTCCACCACTATTTACTTTAACAAACGAGTTTTTGAGGGGAATAGGGGGAGTTATGACAGCCTCGTTTCCGTCTCCAGTCACGAGCTCTTTCACGCGTGGAATGTGAAGAGGATTCGCCCTGCTGTCATGGTTCCTTATTCATATACAGAACCCCCCCCCACATCCTTGTTGTGGGTTAGCGAAGGGATAACTTCATACTATGGCCGTCTTGCTAGGGTGCGTGGCGGAAATATGACGGTCAAGGAGTACTTTGAAGGTCTGGCTGGGGTGATAAACGCTGTCGCCAACAGCCTAGGGTATCCCCAAACGAGTGCGGCTCTTTCTTCTTATGATACTTGGATCGGTCAGGGGACCGCTTCGGAACAGAGAAGTATCTCCTACTACACGACGGGTGAGATGCTTGGGTTCTTCATGGAAGCGAAACTTCGAGAAGAGAGTGGGGGCATAGTTTCATTAGATGACTTGATGACCTATCTTTATCAAACGAAGTGGAACGAGGATAGAGGCCCCGGGTTTACCGAAGAAGATCTTCTCGTGTGGTTAGAGCGGTCAACAGAAGGGGACAACGGATGGGATGCCTTCTTTGATCAATGGGTACGTGGTAGCGACGACCTTCCCTTAGAGGCGTGGCCTTGGTCATTGGTGGGTATGGAGGCTACGGGGACAGAGCAACCTAGCTTGGGCATGGAAGTTCGGGGCAGTTGGCCCCTAACGGTCTCCCATATCTATCCACAGGAAGCTGCCTCCGAGGCCGGCTTTTTTACAGGAGATGAGATTCTTCTCATTGGTGATGAAAAAGCGACATTAGCCAACCTAAAAAGCCTTGAAGAACCCACAGAAGTTTCATTCCTTCGCCACGATCGCCTATTGAAAACAGTCTATCTTCCTGGTGTTAGGACGAATTGGAAAGTGTCCCTTTCCCTTCCCCAAGAGGAAGATGAGAGCTTGGCTTGGACCCAAGATTGGTTGGCGATTCCCCCACCAGTCATGGAACCAGTCCAAGAGGATGTGGAATCAGAACTTGAGGATATCTACGATGAATCGGCAATCGCTGAAGAGGATATCTCGACCGCTCTTGAGATGGCTAACACAGAGAACAGGCGTGTCCTCTTGGTCTATGGAGGAAACTGGTGTGGTTGGTGTCATGCCCTACACAGACTCTTTGCGAGCAACACAGGTATTCGAAAGAAACTCCAATATGAGTATGAAGTGGTGATGGTTGATATAGGCAATTTTGATAAGAATATGGAGATTGCTCAACGATTTGGCGCCAATCTAAAGAAGACAGGCGTCCCCTTCTTGACGGTTCTGGATCGTGATGGAAATCTAGTGGTTAATCAGGAAACAGGCTCGCTAGAAGAGGGAAATGGTCATAGCCCTGATGCGGTGATGGCGTTCCTAACAGCGTGGCAAGCCACACCTTTACGAGCCGATTCTGTGCTTATTTCCGGGTTATCAATGGCGAGAGAGAAAGAGAGACTCGTTTTCCTCCATACGGGGGCACCTTGGTGCGGTTGGTGCAAACGCCTTGAGTCTTTTCTTCTTCGCCCAGATATCGCACCTATTATGGAAAGAGCGTTTGTAGATGTAAAGATTGATGTGGACCGAATGGAGGGTGGCGCAGAGTTATCTGCCTCATTGCGTGAATCCGAAAAGGGGGGTATCCCTTGGATTGCGATTCTCTCTGCAGACGGTGAGGTCTTGATTCATAGTGACGAAGCCTCTGAAGGGAATATTGGGTTTCCCGTGGCAGACCACGAAATTGCTTTCTTTATGAGGATGTTAGCCCTATCACCTCTTTCTGATGAAGACCTCTCATTCATTGAGACCGCACTCAACGAAAGTGCCACCAAGATACTGGGCTAACTAGGAAGAAAAAGGAGAGCCGTTCCAGTTATTGCCACGAGGGCACCAGCCAAGATACCTTTCTTGGGCTTCTCGCTAGCAATCCAAAATGCAATAGGAATAGCAAAGAGAGGGACTGTTGCTCCAATGGCACCTACCATGGTGGCTCGGGTTAAACGAGCACCCGCTTGATAGAGTGCCATCCCAATACCTGTTCCCAAAAGCCCACCCCAGAGAATAAGGGGTCGATGGGGACCAGGTGCCATCGCTCGAGAAAAACTCTTTCTAGGTCCTGAAAAGAGAAAGAGCCCCACCACGCCTGCACCTACCCTTACTGCAGTGGATGTAGCCAAACTCCACTCGGGTGAGATATCAAAAGACCAGCGCACCATCACCTGTCCCGCTGCCATAAGGACCGCTGCACCCAAAACGAGCATCGCCCCAGACTTGGGGTCGATTCCTCTTTCTTGGCTTGCCTTTATGGGGTCTTTTCCACCTAGCGCAAGTCGCACACCTAGAAGGACAAGAGCGATGCCAAAAAGGTGGATAGGGAGTGGTCTGTACCCTAGAAAAGTAGCCTCAAAGAGGAGTGCAAATAAGGGCGTGGAGAGGATGCCTACAGTTGCTGCACCCACACCAATAGTCTGAACAGCACGCAAAAAGAGGGAATCTCCTAGCCCCATCCCTATCGCTCCAGCTAGTGCCATGGCACCGATAGCTGGAAAACTGTCCCCCGCATTCCATCCTCCCGAAACGAAGACCCAAGCCAATGCAAAGAGCAACCCCACACTATTCTTGACCGTATTCAATCCCATCGCGTCAACACCTTTGCCGGCACGCTTAAATAGAGAGAGAGCTGTAGCCCAAACGACACAAGCCCCCAACAAATAGATGTTCCCCAACACGATGTTCATGGACTAAGCCTCGGGGTCTAAATCGAGAGAGGAGAGGAAAAGTTCCCGGAATGCAGAAGCCGTCCAAGGGAGATGTTCTTCAAAAACTCGGAGCAGAGGAACGGCGTAAGCACGAATCTCTTTTTGGGCATGGATTTCGGTACGCAAGCGGAGAAAATTCATCAAACTCCGCGCGTTCACCTTCCAGTAGAACTCAGTATAAAGAGAAAGGGGCAAGACGGTTCTGGCAATCTCACGAGCGACCCCTGCTTCTAGAAGAGATTCGTAAGTACTATAGGCTGCCCTAGCACTCTTATCCATCTCCCCAAGCAAACCCTCTTCTTCTTCTTTAGAGAACCCACCCTCAACACTCCCTTGTTTGTTTTTCATGTCCGGCGTACGGAGAGTACTGGGCAGAAAGAACCGATGCTCTAAAGAGACATACCTTCCACTAATCTCATTGAACGAAGACCACCGATGACGGAACCACTGCCGAGCGACAAAAATAGGAGCACGGATGTGGAACTTGAAAGCGGTCATTTCAAAAGGAGTTCCGTGGTCATGAGCAAGGAGATACTTGATAAGCCCACGATCTGCCTTCTCTCCTTTGGATTCGTTTCCAAAAGAGACGCGGGCAGCACCCACGATGCCCACATCATCTCCCATCACCTCAAGGACTCGAACGAACCCGTGGTCTAGAACGGGAATAGCATGGGGAGGAAGGGGCATCAAGAAAAGGCGTTCAGCCCTGTAATCTCTCGACCCAAAATCAGGGTGTGAACTTCGTGGGTTCCTTCGTAAGTAATCACACTTTCCATATTCATGGAGTGGCGCTGACAATGAAAATCCGCCAAGATTCCTGACCCTCCCAGCATGCTCCGGGCTTCTCGTGCTGCCCGAATACCTAACTCGCAACAGACACGCTTGGCCATAGAGACTTGCTGGTGTGTCAGAGTGCCTGCCTCTTTCGCTTTCCCCATATGGTAAAGCATACCTTGAGCACCTGTGATGTCACACAAAAGCTGCACCAACTTTGCTTGTGTCAGTTGGAAACCCGCAATGGGTCTCCCAAATTGCTCTCGCTCTTTGGTGTATTGGAGAGCTTCTCTATAACAATCAATCGCCAGCCCCAATGTGCCCCAAGCGATACCAAATCGGGCTTGGGTCAAACAAGAGAGTGGTGCCCCCAAACCTTGCGCCGTTGGCAAACGATTGGCGTCGGGCACTTGCACCTTGTCCATCACCAGTTCGCTGGTAACACTTGCCCGAAGCGAAAGTTTCCCTTCCATTTCGGGGGCGCTAAACCCTTCCATTCCTTTTTCAAGAACGAATCCCAATACTTCATCCGTCTCACTGTGCTTAGCCCACACCACAGCCAAGTCAGCCAGGGTCCCATTCGTAATCCACATCTTTCTACCCGAAATCTCCCATCCCTTTTCTGTGGGTTTGGCTGTAGTGGACATACCTCCTGGGTCGCTCCCAGCATCGGGTTCTGTGAGCCCAAAACAACCAATTAGCTCGCCCTTTGCCATTTGTGGCAGCCATCGCATCCTTTGCTCTTCACTCCCATACCTAAAAATAGGATACATACAGAGAGCACCCTGAACAGAAACAAAAGAGCGAATACCCGAATCGCCCGCTTCCAGTTCTTGAAGCATCAGCCCATAAGCGATATCTCCCAAGTCCATCCCCCCGTACTTCTTGGGGAGGGTGGGACCCAAGAACCCCAAAGAAGCAACTTTGGGAATGATAGAAGTAGGAAACTCCCCTTTAAGGAAAGCGTCAGCAATAATCGGTTCAATCTCCTTTTGCACAAATGCCCGTGCAGCCTTGCGAACACCCTTCTCGATAGGTGTATACCTCTCCTCAAGGTTTAGGAAATCAGGGAAAGAGGAGTCCATACGGTGGATTCTAATTCCGCAAGGACGCTAAGGCGTTCAGGATCGCTTCCCCAAAGGCCTCTACCCGCCAAGCAGCAACCCCCTCTACTTGTCGAAGTGATTCAAGGGAACGAGGTCGGGCTTTAGCAATCGCAACCAACGACCTTCCAGGTAAGGCAGTGGCGACTTGAATGCCTGCCTTTTTGGCAAATCGCTCCCGCGCTTCTCTTAAGACTTCAGATGCAGCGGGTGGCCCTATGGGTGGCTTGTTCCTCTTTGGGGGGTTGTGGCTGGGGTAATCGGTGGGCACAACCGCAAGCCCCCTCTTTAGGGCACTTTCAAACCTCTTCTTTTGTTGGGGTTTCATCCTTCGAGGCAGAATATCTAGATTCTGTGGTGGGCCTCCTTTTTTCTGGTGCGTCGCTAGACGGAACAGAGCATCATTGCCTACCAGACGAAATGTCGCTACATTCCTCCTCTTCCCCCATGCCTCTCTCTCCAACCAAAGCGCTTCAAGTACAGCGAGTTGCCAAGGGGGAAGTCCCCTTGTTCCCTTAATCCGATGCGCATGCTGGACTGTGGCAGGATTTGGAATCGTCGGTTCTAAGGATTCGTATACTTGAGACTCTTCTTCAAACCAACTCTCTCTCCCTTTTTCTTTGAGGTCCTCAAACATATCGTCTCTCAAAGCAAGTAGGTCTCTCACATCCCCAGCGGCATAGGTTTCTAGGGCATCACCTAGGGGGCGTTTGGCCCAGTTGGCGCGCTGGAGTTTCTTCGACTTATTGACCACAATCCCCAATCTATCCTCCAAGAGGGCTCCCAAACTAAGACGGGGTGCCCCAATCAACTCCCCCAAGATCTTTGTATCTTCCAAAGAGACGGGTGTCTTACCATAAACCTCCTTGATCATCCGCATGTCGTAGTCCGAACCATGAAAGACCTTCACAATTGCTTGGTCCCACCACAGTTCGCCCAATGGAGGAATCCCCTCCCAAGCAAGGGGGTCTAACAGATAAGGATCGTCCAAAACAGCGAGTTGCCAAAGGCAGACTTGGGGAGCATAGGCATGGAATCCGTCCGCCTCCATATCAACCGCCACACGACCCTCCTTGGAAGCACGCCTCAGGAAACTCTCCCATTCTGTTGGCGTTCTTATCCAACGAATCTTTTTTGGAGAGGGAGAGGGCTTAGATGGTGACATTTCCGGGCAGATTCTCTATTCTACCACCACAAAGCACGGATAGTCTAGTTAGAATAATCAATATGGATTTGGATATGCGCGCTATCGCACTCTTGGGGCTATTGATGGATGGTCCCCAACACGGGTATGGATTGCGGAAACTGATGGATGGGGTTCTCTCCCGCATCGTTCCCATCAAAGGAGGAACTCTTTACTACACCCTAAAGTCTCTCCACAAGGAAGGACTCGTTGCACCGATGGGGGAAGAGCGATCTGGGAGGCGCCCCTCCCGCCTCCTTTATCACATTACTCCCAAAGGAGAAAAGGCATTCCGCCAAAGAGCTTTGCGTCTCTTCCAGCCCGAGTTTCGCCCTTACTTTCCGATGCACTTACCCCTCTACTTCCACCAGCATATTCCAAAGAAAGACTTGGAGAGAGCTGTTCGAGCAAGGAAAGAAGGTCTGACCAAATACCTTGATCGCTTCCGACGAGGAGGGGTGGTCAAGGAGACATCAAGACCCCTCTCTTGGTTGGGAAGCCACGCCAAAAAGATCGTGGGTACAACGATTCGTTGGCTCAGTGAAGTTGAGGAGGACCTCTCTTGAAAACCCAATGCTTGCTTCTCTTAGCCCTTTGGGGATGCCAACCCTCTCAAACTGAGGAGAGTTCTGAGAGACGATCTCCTATCCAGCCTCTCGTTCAGGGGCAATACGCAGAGACAACGACCCAGAGCCGTAAGGAGAATCTCTTGGGGCGCATCGAAACTCCAGGGACGGGATCCTTTCTTTGGAAGGGGAGTGGAAACATAACCCAACGGTTCATTGAACCAGGTTTAGTCGTTAGCAAAGGGGATCTAATGGGGAGGGTAGATTGTGAACTCCCCGAAAGGAATCTCCTTCTTGCTTCTTTGGGTGTTGAAGGTGCTCGACTTGTTTGGGATGCACTCAATGACAATCTCTCTCGATTGGAATCTGTAGCCACAGGTGGCAGCATCCCCGAAGAGAGCCTCTACAATGCTCAAAATTCACGAGCACAAGCTGAAGTATCTTGGGAAAAAGCGAAGACAAATCAAGACATTTCTCAGTTGTCTGTTGAAGACTGCAACGCAATAGCCCCCTTTGACGCCCGGGTTGAAGAGGTCTATGGCGTTGTAGGTGAAATGGTATCCCCAGGCACCCCCTTTGCCCTGCTCTTGCCTCTGGATGGTCTCCGACTTGAGATTCCTCTACCCCCCTCTCTAGCCCTCGCTTTACCTTTAGGGATAGAAGGAACGGGGAAAGAAGATGGCTCACTCTGGAAACTAGACCATGTGGGCTCAGTCGTTGACCCCCTCTCGGGCACGCTCAACACCTTGTGGCAACCCTTACTACCCTACCCCCCTACGGATGGACTTTGGATGAAACTTGCGTTATCTTGGGGGAAACAAGAAGGGACACTTGTACCCGACCACGCCCTGATTGAACGTGATGGTTCTATGGGTGTTTGGATCTTAGTAGATGGTCTCTTGGCGTTTCGAGCCGTAGAGATTATCAATACAACGAGTGGCTTTAGTCTCGTTCAGGGATTACGCCAAAATGACTACTTCGTTTCTTCTCGCCCCGGCGGACTTAGAGAGGGAATGGAGGTGCGTTTTCAAGAGTGAGAGCCCTGACCGACTTTCTGATTGATCGATACCGCATCGTCCTCATTGTCGTCGTAGCCCTGTTAGCAGGAGGGCTTTATGCCTACAGAATCACCCCGGCCTCCCTTACCCCTGATATTCGTGTCCCCATGGTCTTTGTCCAAACGATGTGGCCAGGAGCGTCTGTCACTTCGGTTGAGAAAGAGATCACTCTCCCTATTGAAAGAGAGTTAGAGAAGCTCAAGAACCTCAAGACTTTGTCCTCCTTTTCCGGTGCAGGTTGGTCCTTTGTCATGGTGGAGTTTGAGGCAGGGAAAGATACAGATGTTGCCCTAAGGGATGTCCGGGACGGAGTTGACGAAGCAAGAGATGACCTACCTCCAGATGCTCTTGCCCCTTCGGTAAGCGAGTTGGCTTTTGACGAAGTCCCCATCCTTATCCTCTCCCTATCGGGAACGAATCCCTCTTCTTTGAGAGAATCTGCAGAACGAATTCAAGAACGGCTTGAATCGATCGATGGCGTTGCAGGTGCTGAGATTTTTGGAGCCCCCCAAAGAGATCTCCTCATCGAACCAGACCCCCTCCTCTTGCGTGCCAAGGGGCTTACATTATCCACCCTTTCAGACCTCATTGCTGGGGTGGGGCAAGACCTCCCCATTGGTGAGGTTTCTCCGGGCGGAACCGAGACTCAAATTACATTTAGAGGTCGTCCCGAGACGATTGAAGAGATTGAAAATCTGTACTTGTTGGGACCTGGAGGAGGGTTTCGAGTTGGTGAGATTGCAACGGTTCGGGTCGGTGCTCGCCACACAGCCTCAATCTCACGACAAGATGGTCTCCCTGCAGTCTCATTGGTCATTACAAAAGGAACGGGGCACAATACGATTCTTGTGACTGAAACTGTTTTGGGTATCGTCGATGAAGAGAGAGCGTCGTTGCCTCTTGGGCAATCACTTGCTCTAATCGGTGAACAAGCCACAACGATCAAGGCAAGACTAGGTGGAATGCTCAAGAATCTCGGTTGGGGGTTTCTCCTAGTAACGATCATTCTGTTCGCTTTTATCGGTTTTAGGAGCGCCCTCCTCATCTCGTTAGGTATTCCCCTTTCGGTGGGCTTTGCACTCATCCTCATGAATGCTGGCTCGTTGACATTCAACAATGTCACTCTCTTTGGACTGATTCTCGTATTGGGCATGATCGTGGACGACGATATCATTGTGGTAGAGAACATCTATAGACATATCGAAAATGGACTCTCCCCAATCAAAGCTGCGCGGAAAGGTATCCACGAAGTTTCTGTCCCGATTCTCACCGCCATTGGCACGACGATCTTGGCGTTTTTTCCCCTTACTCGACTCTCTGGAATCATGGGCGAATTCATCAAGTACATCCCTTTCATGGTGATCTTTTGCTTGTTGGGAGCACTCATTGTAGGACACTTCATCGCCCCTCCCCTCGCCCGTATTTGGCTCAAGAGAAGATCAAGGAAACATACAGAGCAAGCATCTCATTGGCGCGACCGTCACGCTGCTCTTCTTCGTCGATGGGGGATGCGCCCGGGTTGGGTATTGGGGGGTGCATTGACAGCCCTAGGGCTATCCCTCTTTGCGATTAG
This sequence comes from bacterium, assembly GCA_014384545.1. Taxonomy (GTDB): domain Bacteria; phylum UBP7; class UBA6624; order UBA6624; family UBA6624; genus NIOZ-UU106. The sequence continues at coordinate 19,890 of JACNFQ010000018.1, forward strand.
TTTCCTGAAGTTTGAGTTCTTTCCCTCTGTGCCCGATGCCTCTTTCCGCATCAAGATTGAAGCACCTGTAGGTACCGCTTTGGAGCGAACCAACGAAATCGCCTACCGTGTAGAAGAAGTCTTGGAGAGGCATCCAGAGTGGATTCGCTTTGTGACCACCAATGTAGGAACTTCGGGTGCCTCAGTCTCCCCTAACGATGTAGGAGGAGGGGGTCCTTTTTATGCCCGCATTTCTGGAGAGTTCCACGAATCTTTGTGGCTTGAATCTCCTAGAATTCAACGAGAACTTGAGGAAGAACTCGCTTCAGTACCTGGGGCGCGTATCCAGTTTGAACCGATCAATATGGGACCACCCGTTGGTCGAGATATTGTGATGCAGATTTCCGGTACAGAGTTCTCTGATCTTATCCTTGTTTCTGAAGAGGTTGAACACCTCATGAGGGGCTTTCCCTTTCTCCAAAATGTGGACCGAAGCCACGCCTCTTCTAACCCAGAGAAGCGCGTGGTCGTTGATAGCCACCTAGCTGCCAATCATGCTGTTTCTTCGGGGGGGGCTGCACGAGAAATGCGG
>JACNFQ010000068.1 GCA_014384545.1 bacterium
CTTCGCCGTATGTGGTGTATTCAATAATGACAGGTCCAAGTTTGAACCCCACACCTGCAGAGAAATACCCTTGGTGTAGCCCTACACCCACACGAAAAGGACCTACCTCGTTGAACTCGTAACCCAAATGAATCCTCTTCATTAGGTCCTCATCGGTTGCGTCCTCCAACAAGAGGTCCACGACATCCAAAGCAAGAAGTCCAGGTCCCACCTCGTGGGCGAGTCCAAGGTTCAAAGACCCCGGAAGTGCTGCAGCGTCCCCTAAATCCGTTCCCCCCACATCAGTCCAAGCCAAACCCACTGTGCTTCCCCAAGGTGCATCCCAAAGTAGCCCCACATCAAACCCCACGCCACTTGCATCCACAAGGTCGTCCTCTACCATTTGGTCAAAATCACCAAGTGCAATCTGGGCAAGAGTGTATGTTTCGTTGATACGGCTACCGCCATATAGACGGACGCCCACCCCACCATCTAGAGTCTCTCCCAACGAGAAGCCAAACGCCCCTGTGGCGCCATATAGAGTGTAAGAGTTGAAGGAGATTTCGGGGAAAGCACTGTTGCTAATAGCACCATTGATACTTGCTAATCCAAAACCGGCTACACCCCACCCCTCCCCAATATATCGTGGAAGGAAATCAGCCTGAATGGAGAGAAACTCGCCCAAATGGCTCTGTAGGAAAGCAGCGACATCTGCCCCATTGTTATAGTCCAAATCCATTAGCTCACTGGTAGTATCCATCGTATCGGCTCCTACCCCAACACCAAGGGGAAGGAAGGCGTTGCCTTTAGACATCCGGGCGAATCCTGCAGGATTGATAAAGAGTGCGTTGTGGTCATCGGCAACAGCCGTAAACGCCCCCCCCATCGCCGTTACTCTTGGCGAGCGATAAAGTCGGGTTAGGGGGACACCTTCAAGGGTCGTCACAAGAGCAAGGGACAAGCAGGCAAGACAAAAGTATCTAAAGAACATTAGTGCCTCCTATACAGCCGGACATGCCAAAGGTGAGAAGTCGTTAATAAAGTTGATGACATCATCACTCTGAAAGTTCACATCCAGCCTTAGGTCATTCTCAAAACTCGTAAACTCGTCGGCCAAATCACTGATGGGACTATCCGCAAGAATCGCCCCGATAGACTCTGTCACCCAATCTAGGTTTTCATCAAGTACGACGATTATGCCATTGATGGCACCGCTTAGAGCAACAAAATCTGGATCTCCACTATCAATACACCCATCGCTATTCCCATTGGAGTCAATCTCCACAATCGCAGATTGGACGGCATTGATGCCAAGAGGAAGATCTGTTCCCGCAATAAAATCTTCAAGAATATCTGCAATCTCAATGATGGTGGATTGGAGACTTGCCATTCCCAATAAAAGAGTCAAAGAATCTAAATCATCATCAGCTGTTTGAACGATCGTGTTGGACGATTTGTTCAGTAAGCCGATGGAGACTTGTGCCAGAAAATCTCGAGCCAAATCACGCCCATGTCCGATACACTTCCCACCATCGGGCGTGACCGTGTCACAGGTTGCGTCTGTTTCGTCCACAGTCGTTGCAACCATCAAGGATCCCATCACATCCCAAGCTGCAGTCCCATTGTTGGTGGAGCCACCATCTGCGTTCTCAATGAGGTTAAGGGCATCAATCCCAGAAAGCCCCAAGTAGGAAGAGACTAGGTGTCGGTTCACCACCGCATCCGAGGGGTGGCTCGTGGCCAATCCCTCCAGTGTAGAAATCGCCGAAGCCCATGCCCCGTTATTCATATCTTCTTGGGCATCAGCCAACTGGGCAGCAAAACTACTATCATCAGCCAATCCCTCAAATGCGTTGCCCGAACAGCCTACTGCCCACAGAGCCAACGCCAATATCGCAAGTCTATTCATTCTTCCCATACCTCCATCTAGTCTGGTCTCAATCCTAACACCACGCGATACCCGCATAGGGCGTCCCACCACCAACCCGTAGTCGGATATACGATCCCTGCGATATTGATAAGGCGTGAAATCGTCTAACATAACAGGTAGAGAACCGCTGTAGGAGCGAACGAAATGGCGATTGAGAAGGAAATGGGGCGAAATTCACCCCATAAACGAAAACCTCGGCTAAAATGCCGTTATGTTCCCTCTCTTAGCACTTGAAGCCTTTGTAAAAGGAGGACCCATTCTTTTCCTCCTTCTTGCCCTTTCCCTCATCGCCCTTACGCTTGTCATTGCCGCCAATAAGGCACTTGCTCTAGTTCCTCCAAGTAGTAAGGACTATGTAAACCGTCTCATGACCGCCCTTGACTTAGAAGATACGCATGATGTAAAGGTCTTCCTGAATAGTCGATCTGACCCCTACGCCTCTGTGCTCAAAGTCCTCCTTGGAAATCAAGAGAAGAGTCGTGAGATTGCATTGGAAGCTGCTACGCAAGAAGGAATCGCTCAAGTCAACAACTTGCGGAAACATAATATGGTATTGGCAAGTATCGCCACTTCTGCCCCTCTACTGGGCTTGCTGGGTACCATTATGGGTCTAATCAGTGTCTTCAATGTCATTAGTTCAACGGGACTTGCTGACAACACGGCGCTGGCGGGTGGCATTGCTGAAGCTCTCTTGACCTCTTTTGGAGGTCTCTTGGTAGGTATCATCTTCCTATTTCTACTCCAAGTGATTCGGAAGAAGATCGAAAATATAGAGATCAAGATAGAGAGGGCTTTTGTGGATGTCCTTAGCCATCCCAAGTTTTTTTCTCGTGGTGGCGAAGAAGAGGAGGCATAAGATTGGCTCTTAGGCGTCGCCTGTCCAGATCTAGAAAGTCGGAGGAAGCGACTATTGAGTGGGTCGCTTTGATTGATATGGTCTTTATCCTCCTATTATTCTTCGCCGTGACGACGACCTTCGCCTCTGAAGAGGCAGGGATAGATTTACAACTTCCAAGTGCCTCATCCGGTTCTGCCCAACCTGAACTTCGAGTCATCTCCATAAAGAAGGATGGTTCTATCTTCTACAACGACAGATTCCTTTCCGTGGGAGAACTTGGAGATGTCCTTGCTCAGGCTGGTGATGGTCCCTCTTGGGAAGTTAGGGCTGATAGGCAAGCTGACTACGAGGCAGTGATTGGAGTCTTGGATCAACTAAGAATCGCTCGTCAAAGTGATGTCGTTCTGTCGGTGGATCCTCGCTAGTGTTCCCCCCAATGGGCGAGATGGCGGTGCCTTTTAGGCAATCCCTAATCGTCCATGGAATATTGCTTCTCTTAGTGGGGTTTGCGAACTTTCCACCCAAGGCAATACCCCCGATCCAAACTTCTCTTTCTTCCGAACCGCTGATTGACGCAGGGGCAACCGACCCATCCACCGAGTCTCCCTCGGAGAGTCCCGCAACCTCGGGTCAAGGGGGACCACGCATTACAGAGAGCGAAGGTCCACCCCCCCCCTCCAACCAGAACAATGAAATCAAGCAAGGATCAATGTATACGGTGCAATCGGGTGACACCGCTGCACGCATCGCCCAAAAAGCGGGTATCTCTTTGGACCGACTGAAACAGTTCAACCCCAACGACCTCCAATGCAACCCAGCACTGAAGATTTACGCCGATCGAACGAAGTTGTATGTTCCTAGAGAGGAGGAACCGAACCGACCCTACAAGGATTGTCCTACCAGCGCCGAACCGACCCCCGAGCCCACGCCACCTCAACCTTAGCCTGAGCCCACCCCCAAACCCACACCAGCACCAGAGACAGAAGCGATGCCAGAACCCCGACCAGAAGACCAAGAACACACACCAGTCCCAAAACCCACAAACACCAAAAACCCAAAAACCCCACACAACAAAACAAAGAAATTTATTCTTTGGATCTGTATAAATGGAAGATGTT
>JACNFQ010000105.1 GCA_014384545.1 bacterium
GACCCGTCAATAAGGGGACCCCCGGTGGTTCAGATTTTGTGAGGGCGGCTTCCGGGTACGCATTCTCCGATCCTATACTTGTGTCCGAGGGGGTTGCACCCCCTCGGAGGGGGTTTCCCATTCTCCAAAATGTGGACCGAAGCCACGCCTCGTCTAACCCAGAGAAGCGCGTGGTCGTTGATAGGCACCTAGCTGCCAATCATGCTGTTTCTTCGGGGGGGGCTGCACGAGAAATGCGGGGGGTTTTTGAGGGGCTAGTCCCTTTTGAAATCACTCTTGAAGGAGAGAGTGATGAGATTGATGTCGTTGTTCGCTACCCTCGAAACTACGCCACAGAAATAGGCGACCTTTCTCTTGTCGGGTTCCCTTCATTGGGTGGGGGCATCGTCCCCTTTGCGGCGATTGCCCATCTAGAGAGTCATTCTTCCCCCCAAGTTCTAACGCGTAGAAATGGCACCCCCAATATCTCAGTATCAGCCGATTTGCGACAGGGCATTGAAAAAGAGGGGAAAATCGTAGACCTAAACGGTGCCCGCGCTATGCTCCTTGACGATCTGAGTCGTTTGAACTTACCTCCAGGAACATCTCTCTCGCTAGAAGGGGAGAACACCGAGCGAGAGAACAGCCAGTCCGAGCTGAGTGTTGCCTTCTTAGTGGCTCTGGTCATGATCTTCCTCTTACTCGTTGGCGTCTTCAATTCATTTAGACAGGCTCTTGTCATCCTTTCATCAGTCCCCTTTGCCTTGATTGGGGTCGTAATCGGTTTGACCATTATGGAGATGGCGTTTGGCTTTTTGGCGATGATGGCTGTCGTTGCCCTGACGGGCATCGTCGTCAATGACTCGATTGTTCTTGTAGATCGGGTCAACGCTCTAAGAAAGGAGGGATTGCCTTTGTTGGAGGCTGTAGCAATAGGTTCTAGCCAACGATTACGCCCCATCATGATGACGAGTGTTACGACGATCGCTGCCTTTATTCCCATGACATTAGATCAATCTCAACAAGGCCTCATGTGGGCTCCGCTAGGTGTCTCTATTATGTTTGGATTGGCTTTTGCTACTGGTCTCATTCTTCTCGTTGTTCCGTGTATTTACATCTTGGCTGAACGGAAGAAAGAGGCGTGGAGGGTTTCGCACGAATGAAGATCATTCTTTCCCTGTTTCTTCTCCCTTCGGTAGGACTCTTTGATGCCGTAGAAGCGGGATGGTCCCGCCCCCAAGTCGGAGCTGCTCGGATGGCTTGGGAAGGTGCATTGCTTGATGAATCTGCTGGAGAACTTTCTTGGTTTCCTTCTCTGACACTCACGGCTCAAGGTAGCCGACAAGATTCCCTTGAAAACAGATCCACAGCTATAGCAAACTTTGGTGGTGTCCCTTTTGAGGTGGACTTGGGATTAGGCGAAACTTCGGGCTCTCTGTCACTCGCTCTCGTTTATCCCTTGTGGACGGGGGGCTTGGCGAATGCCCAATTTCAACTCAATAAGGCTGCTGCTTTGGGTGCCCAGAGAGAATGGGAACGCACTTTACGCTTGGCAGGTCTAAATGGTGGCCTAGCCTGGATTGATCTTTGGCTTGCCACAGAGGCTATGGCGCTTTCTGAACAACGGGTTCAAACAGCGACAGCTCTTTTTGAAGATACCGTTCTCCAAGTGGAGGCAGGACGGATGAGCCCCTTTGACCAACTCCGAATTGAGAGCGACCTCCTAGGGGCGAGGGAGTCCTTGTCCGTTACAGAAGCCGACCTTCTTGCAGCTAGAGTCCGATTCTCACAAGCTACGGGATGGAATGTGGACGAGGTCGTTCTTGGGGACTTACCTCTCCTTCCCCAAGACGTTACCTTCTCTCCAGCATCAAATCGGCTAGGCCCCTTGGTCGCACAGGCTCATTGGTCGTTGACAACACTCTCACTAGACCTTATCAAGGACCGTCCTTCTCTGACTCTTTCAACCTCGGCAAGCCACCCGTTGAACGAGCAGGGCTTTTCCACGGGAGATACATTAGGAACATCACTAGCCCTGTCATGGCCCCTCCTTGATGCCTCCGAAAAACGACGACTTGAGGCAGCTAGAGCTCGGGAATCCTCCGCCAAAGCTACTTGGGAGCAAGTCCTTGACGAAGAAGCCGCCTTCGTGGCTACATCATTAGCTCGCCTTGCTACCTATCCGTCCCGAATGGAAGCTGCAAATCGTCGCCACACTCTTGCCCTAAAGGCGGCTGAAATCGCCTCTATAGGGAGGACCGCGGGCACCCTCTCTTTCTTAGACTGGAAAGGAGCGGAGGATGAGGCATTGGCAGCAGGATTGGCACGGGCAACCCTTGTGGCAACATGGTGGAGAGATTGGCTCTCTCTATCTGCAGGAGACCCCACTCCCATGGAAACCCTACTTCAGAGAAACTAGGAGGAGAACAGTATGAATCATCATCAATCCCAACAAACAGACGCACCCGAACAGAGAGCCCTTCGTTTGATTCGCTCTAAGACTGAAGGTGCCCTATCTACAATCATGTCCGATGACGGATTCCCTTATGGTTCCGTCATACCCTTTGCTCTATCTCCTTTTGGTTCGCCCCTTTTCTTTACTGCGTCACTTGCCATCCACCACAAGAACATGCTCAAGACGCCACGTGCCTCTCTATTGATTGCCCAAGGGGAGGGGGGAGATGTTCAGATGGAAGGGCGCATCTCATTGATGGGATCTGTCAAACCCGTCAGTGATGATGCCACATTGGAGAGGTATTTTCGGTATTTCCCTGTTCATAGGTCTTACCTAAAGGTGCATCCTTTTCAGTTGTGGTCTCTTGATATTGAGCGAGCACGCTTTATCGCAGGGTTTGGTGACATCCATTGGATAGAAGGTAGGACGCTTCAAGTGTGCCCCCTTCCCGGTTGGTCCAAGAAAGAACGAAGCGCTGTAGCCCACCTCAACACGGACCATACAGAGACGATTGCCGCATTGGTCACATCTATAGGGATGAATGGGGAAGAATCCACTGTCTTAGGTATAGACCCCTTTGGCGTTGATATTCGGAGCGTTGATGGCGACTGCCGAATACCCTTTCCGAGTGTGGCGAAATCCACTTCGGATATGAGACAACTCTTCATCTCCCTTAGCGAAACTACCTAGAATCCCCCCTAGTATAGGAGGCATCTATGGAACGATTCAAGAACGAGGCTTTTACTGACTTTTCTGAGTTGGGAGAAGCGACTGCGTATGAAGCCGGACTCGCCAAGGCTCGGTCCCGTTTTGGAGAGGAGATTCCTCTAGTTCTTGACGGCGAACAGATTCAAACAACAAAGCGAATCCTGAGCCACGACCCCGGGCACAGTGATAGAGTCATTGCAACCTGCTCTAAAGCGGACGAAACGCACTTGGAAAGAGCGTTTCAAGCGGCACAAGAGCGGTTTTCAACATGGCAATATACGCCCGTTTCCCAACGCGCAGAGATCGCTTTTAAGGTCGCTAAACTTATGCGACGAGACCGTCATGAACTTTCGGCACTGATGACCTACGAAGTGGGCAAGACATGGGCAGAAGCTGATGGAGATACGGCGGAAGCGATTGACTTCCAAGATTTCTACGCCCGCGAAGCGTTACGGTGGGGGGGGCACCACCCCCTTACCCCCTACCCCACCGTGGACAACGAACTGCGCTGTATTCTCTTTGGCATTGGTGCCGGCATTTCCCCTTGGATCTTTCCATTGGCTATTCTGTCAGGTATGACGACTGTGGCATGGGTAGCGGGCCATATGGTCATTGTGTAACCCTCCCGTGATCGTCCCGC
>JACNFQ010000016.1 GCA_014384545.1 bacterium
ATGAAGGAGGGCTCGACAGGGTGCTGAGAATCTCAAAAGATGGGCAATCTGACGGGGTTATAGTTTTTCGATTATAGCGAGGGAGATTTCTTGGATAGGCGCTCCCGGACTTTCGCGAAAAAGTGTTTCTAGACTCCCTGTCGCTTTGCGGATTTCGGACATCTCTCCTTCGTGGCGAATCTGTCCCTCTAGGAGGAGAGTGACTCGGTCACAGACTCGCTCTACCACCTCAATAATGTGGCTTGAATAGATAATCGTCTTTCCCTCATTAGCGAGTTGTCTAATGAGGTCACGAAAGATAAGGACTGCATTGACATCCATGCCAGAAAGGGGTTCGTCCAGCAAAAGAACATCGGGGTCGTGAAGGAGAGCTGCAGAGATCATGACTTTCTGTTTCATTCCGCGAGAGAAGGAAGAGAGCAAATGGTGCTTGACATGATTGATCCCGAAGAGTTCAAGGAGATTGTTCATGCGCTCTTCTGCCGAATCACGAACCATCCCATGGATCTCTCCAAGAACATGGAGAAACTCGTAGGGGGTTAGATGCTCATAAAGGGAGAGTTCTTCAGGCACAAAGCCGATTCTCTTCCGCACTTCCACGGGATGAGTAGCAGGGTTCAGCCCCGCGATTGAGACTCTCCCCTTGTCAGGAACCAAGAGTCCAAGCAGGAGCTTGAGGGAGGTGCTCTTTCCTGCCCCATTCGGTCCTAAGTACCCGTGGATGGTTCCTTCAGAAACGGTGAAGTCTACTCCTTTTAGGACATCGTTATCTCCATAAGATTTGTGGACACCAGAGAAGGTAATCATTGGGTAGATTCTAGCCCCCATATGTTCGGGCAAGGGGCCATACTCCCGTGTTAGAGGAGAGAGGGGGGGCTGTCGGGGGGAGGAAGCCCGACAGCAGCACACCCCTCACTTGTAACGACCCGTCCTTTGGGTGTGAGTTCCAGAAACCCCATTTGGACAAGATAGGGTTCGTTCACTTCTGCCAGCGCAGACTCTTCTTCACCCACAAGTAAGGAGAGTGTTCGAAGCCCCAAGGCACGACCTTTTTTCGCGAGAGCCGTAAGAACGAGTCTGTCCACGGGATCCAGCCCATAGGAGTCGATGCCCAGCCCCTCTAATGCGCGCTTCACCAAGGCACCATCAATCGCCCCTTTTCTCTGGGAAACGACACTCAAATCCCTGAGATGGCGTAGGAGCTGCAATGCGTTTCGGGGAACACCTCGGCACGCTGTCGCTAGTTCCTTCTTGGCGTTGGAGTCTAACTCAAGGGAAAGTCTCCCAGCATAGAGATCTAGGATCTCCGCCACTTCGTCTAAGTCGTATGCGCTCAAACGGAGAATGCTCGTAAAACGACTCCGAAGCGGCTTAGAAATCAGGGAAATACGCGTCGTTGCTCCCATAAGAGTAAAGGGGTTCAATGAGAGTCTCAAGAGCCTAGCCCCAGGACCTTTCCCTACAATCACATCAAAAGCTAAGTCTTCAATCGCAGGGTATAGTGCTTCCTCAACCGCTTTGGGCAGCCGATGAATCTCATCAATAAAGAGAACATCTCCTTCTTCCAAGCTCGTCAAAATCGCTGCTAAATCTCCCGCTTTGGTCAATGCTGGACCACTCGTTACTTTTATCTGGACGCCCATCTGGCGGGTCACAATATAGGCAAGGGTCGTCTTGCCCAATCCCGGTCTTCCTTGGAGCAAGAGGTGGTCAAGGGGTCTCCCTCTTTTCTGGGCAGAAGCGATCTTTACTTCAAGTGTATCTACGACATTTTCTTGCCCAATGAAATCCTCGAAGTCTTGGGGGCGGTCGAAAGCACCCATTACTCCTCTCCACCCCGCAATGCACGGCGAATGAGCTCTTCAAGAGATAAGGTGTCGGGTAAAGAGGCGACCATCTGAATCGCATCTGAAGAAGAGAATCCCAAACCCTTCAACGCATCGATAGCTTCTCTTGACTTCGTAGACGAGGCTGAAGCGGTCAAGCCGAGCATCTCTAATTTTTCGCTTGAGCGAAGCTCTCCCAAAATACGGTTGGCTAACTTTGGACCTACCCCTTTTGCCGTCTTGAACAAGGTCGCATCCTCGTTCTCAACACCATTTTGAATCGCTGGTGCGGGGAAGGAGAGAATCGCCATCGCTGTCGAGGGTCCCACGCCCTGAATGTCTCGAAGGATACCAAATAGATCCCGTTCTGCTTCGGACCCAAAAGCGAAACCAACGAGTCCTTGGCCCTGTGGCCCTGGTTCCACCAATGTCAAGAGGCGTGATTCCTCTCCTAAACGGAGCATCTCCAACAAGGTTGCCCCACACCGAAAACGCATCTCAAAGGGGCCTGTCTGAACGACAACGGAACCTTCATGGAGGGCGACTATCGTGCCCGTAATCGCCTCAAGCATCTGAATGGAGTCCTGTAAAGGCAATAGCCGCTGCGTCTGAGACATGGTTGGAGAGATCTTTGGGCATCTTGAGTTGCTGGGAAAGGAGAAAAGCGACTTGGTCTTTGGGTGCCTTGCCATATCCCGTGACTGCCAGTTTGACTTGATTAGGGGCTAGATATACCGTAGGCAAATCTTGAGGAAAAGATGAGATAACCGTTCCGATTGCTGTGCCCACCAAAAGCGATTGTCGAGCACTGACATGGAAAGCACCCCATTCCAGAGCCAAACGGTCGGGCTGGTGGTTCTCGCCAATCTCCTTCATCAGTGCACCGAGGTTGCGGAGTCTGCAATGTAGGGGCTCCTTTGAGGAGGATTTCCAATGACCACAATCCAAGACAGAAGGGCTTTTGGGGCCATCAATCACACACCATCCCAAATGAGCCAATCCAGGATCTACTCCCACCACAATCACGGAGCAGAGAGGATTCCCTGAATCGCTAGATTGGTCCAAAGTGCATGAACATCTTCCAAATCATCTAACTTATCAAGCAACGAGAGAATGCGCTCTGTCGTTCTTTCATTGACCGCAACCTCATGGGTCGCATGGAATATGAGGTCTGCAGAGAGGACAGAAAAGTGCTTTTCAAGGGCTATTCTCGCACGCTCAATCTCCTCTTTGGGGACGAGGATGGTCGTTTGGTTTTCATCGGCGACTACAGAGAGATAGTCTTCTACATCGCCCTCCAAGAACGCTTCGGCAATGCTCTCTTCATCACATCGCTCATTGACGACCAACGAGCCCACGCGACTAAACTGGTAGGCGACGCTTCCGGGGGACGAAAGAGCTCCTCCCCCTTTCGTAAAGACCTCTCTGACATCAGCCGCTGCACGGTTTCGGTTGTCGGTGAGAATCTCAATCAAGATGCCTACCCCAGAAACCATCCCTTCGTAGAGAATCTCGTCGTAGTTCTTTGCGCCCTCGATAGAAGCCTGAATCGCAGACTTTATCTTCTCCTTCGGGAAGTTGACTTCTTTGGCTCGTTCAATAGCAGAGCGAAGAGAGAAGTTGAATTCGGGGTCTGTGCCTCCTTTTCGGGCAGCCACGGTAATCTCTCGGCTTACCTTGGCAAACGCTTTGCCTTTCTTCGCATCAACAGCTGCCTTCCGATGGCGAATGTTGGCCCACTTACTATGCCCTGCCATTAGAAAGTGTGAGAAAAACCTGCCCTCACCATTCCCTCTGAACCGGGAGACTCCTCCCACCCCACCTCCAGCCTCGCACCACCGCCCACCGCCCCCCCAACCCCCCCCCCCCCCCCTCCCCCCGCCCCCCCCCCCTCCCCCCACCCCCCCCCCCCCCCCCCCCCCCCCCCCCCCCCCC
>JACNFQ010000007.1 GCA_014384545.1 bacterium
CTCTTTTCTTGGGTCATTAGAGGGGGAGCATAACAGAGTTACCCTGGGAGGCGTTGTCCCGCTCATGAAAAATCCACCTCGCCTGCCAACCGATCATACGCATCACTTCCCCGTTTGTCCCTGCCCTCTAAACCAAAGAAGAGGGCTTCAACCACATGCGTTCCAACACTCCTCCCCTCAAAACGAGGTGTCGTTGTAACGAGCCACTCCAATCCCAGCGAAGTAAGGAGTTCTACGTCCTCTTTCGTGGTCGTATTGGTAAGGACGACTTTCCCTTCTAGACTTTTTGGTAAGTTCCGTCTGATATAGTGAAAATCACCCGCAATCACCCTACACCCCTCAAGCCACTTGCTCTCTTTTCCGCCCAGTTCCTCTTGTTTCTCCCCCGTGGGATAGAGCCACTTGAAAGGAAGTTGGGTCACCACAGGAAGAATCCCCCTTCCCACCCTTCCCAACGACTCCAAACTGCGAATAGGAATGGGCAAACCCAACCCAAATATGAGGTCGCCATAGAGAACGTCACAGTTCCCTTCATGGAACGCTTTTGCCATGCCCCATCGGTCCAAACCCGAAACGACGACGACTTTATCTCCCTTTTTCATCACTTTTCCTTCTTCAAGGAGCCGCCGTACCAATGCCGACTCCAAATGGTGTTTAAGTCCCGAACCATCAGCGACAGGAACACGCATACCTTGAACCAAGTTACGGGCATCCCTAAACTCGTACCGCCTTTCTCCTACCCATAGCCACCGATCAATCCCACCCATTCCAAAAGCATCTACTTGGTCTTCGTGCTCAAGATAGGCAGCTCGGCACAGAGCTAGGTCTCCATCAAATCCCTTTCTTCCCACAGTCCATTCTTCCCCTCTTAGGGGCAGTCTCACTTCGTGGTCTCTTGAAGATGAACCCAAAGAGATTGAGAGTATCTTTCTCTTCTTCTTTATCATTCCATCTCCTCCAATAAGGGTGTCATTCCCATCCAAAGAAGATCAGAATCGTATACCCACTGGGTTCTTCTTGGAATAGAGTCAGCCTCCCCCCCCGTAACGACCCATTGTATTGAGTCGCTCACCCCTTCTTCACATCTCTCTACCAACTGGGAAAGGGCTCCTAACATCCCTTCTCTCACCCCAAGACGAATGCCCTCAGATGAGGTCATGCCCCGACCGATGGAATCCCCAAGGTGGGTCAAATGAGGGAGTTTCCCTATCCCCCCCAACCCACGCAACACCAACGCTTGCCCCGGGAAAAGTGCCCCCCCCACAAAGCGGTCCTCTCCATTCCATACGGAAAGCGTCCAAACAGTTCCTGCAGAAATCACGCCAATGGAACCCGAACTCCATCTCTTCCGCAACCCCAAGTAATGGAGCCGTCTATCTTCCCCAAAAGAGGGGGTGCCGTAGTTCTCTACCCCCACTGATTCTTCAGTCAGGATATCTCCTACCCTTACTACCCTCCCCCTAAGTCCTCCCAAGAGTGCCGCTGTCGTCCCTTCTGATCGCGTGGAACATACTAAGACTCCTTCTACCCCAGTAATCAACTCTTTGGGTAGGGGTCTAGAAAGGGGGTACTCTCCCTGAACCAATGGGGAAGTATGGGGTGATAAATGGGCGGCTTTGAGTCGCGAATTCCCTAAATCAAGACCAAGCCACATGACGACCTTGCCTAAGCACGCTCAACATAAGTCCCCGTTCGTGTATCTACTTTTATATTCTGCCCCTCTGAAATAAAGAGGGGGGCTTGGACCTCGATTCCACCGACTAAAACGACCCCCTTTGTCGCTCCTGTTGCGGTGTTTCCTTTCACCGCAGTGGGTGCTTCAATCACATTTCTTACGACATGGGGCGGTGGACCCAAGTCAACAGCAACGCCATCCAACAGCGTCAAGACAGCCGCTTCATTCTCTAGCAACCATTCCACGCCAGAGACACGATCTAAATGAACCTCCTGTTGGTCGAATGTCTTTTCGTTCATGACCGTAAAGAGGTCCCCTTGCCGAAAAAGGAGGAGGACAGGAACCGTCTCAAAATGGCATCGTTCTACCCGTTCCCCCCCGTTGAATCGCCGAAATGTCGTGCTTCCAGAATCCAACCGACGAACCTTAGCAACTAAGAAAGCAGCCTGTCGCCCCATTTTCGTATGTTCCGTCGTTAGAACCCGAAAATGGACACCCTTTTCTTGAAAAACCATCCCCGGGCGTAAATCATTGACATTGATTTTTGCCACGATACCTTTACTCGTTATTGCCCACAGAACTTCGAAGAACGATGATGCCGTCCAACTGACCGTCTGGATTCCCCATCCCGGCACGGAACTGGCTGCTTTTCTGTCGCATTGACAAGCCCTGCCCTCCACCCATTCCCTCGTTGGCATCACAGTCGTCTGGACCGTTTCCTTGACCACTTCCATCACAATCATCATCATTTAGATTGCCATCGTTGTCCACATCCCAACTGTCTCTAAACACGGTATTGGGCAGACTATCCCCATAGATAATGTCTGCAGTTCCATACGGCTGCTCGCCCGCGGTAGAGCCGAGCCCGGGCATACAGTTGTTCGTTTGGTACATAGGTGAACAGAGGAGGTCCTTTCCTGTGGAACGGACCGAGCCCCAAACACCCAAGACCCAACCATCAGCCAGCGCAGAAGATTCGCTCTTGCGTGAACCAAAAAGTCCCGATTGTTGGGGATAGGGTGTCCTACGCCCTTGGGAATAGGAGCGGTAAAGAAACTGTCCGGGAAGAAAATCAAAGGTCTGTGGGTTGCCATCTCCCACAAAGTAGGTGCCGGGGGCTTGACGTGTAAAAGAGGTACCATCAAGTTCATGCCAACCCGAAGAGGGGAAGTTGGGGTCATGAGAAACATTCCCCATAATCGTTCCTGACCAAACCGGTGGCGCACCCATCCCAAATCCTTGGACCAAATGGTCATCCATGCAACCAAAGCGAGGGTCGTCATTCGCTAATCCACAAAGTGTTCCCCCTATTCTTACAAAGGGATTCACCGGGTATTGCGAAAGGTAATCGCCACGAACCAGAGGATCCAGTGCCATCCAATCCGCATGACCATCCGTGGGGTCCACAACTGTTGCACTCTCCCCCCGATACCCCCATGACACTCTCTTTCCGCCCCATAGATAACCAGGAACGAGCCCCTCATGATCGGTGGAAAAACGATGGAGCGCTGTCTCAATCACACGAAGATTGGACTTGACTTGCGTTTCAAATGCTTTATCCTTCGCCTTGAGAAAGTTGGGCAAGGCGAGGGCTGTCAGGATGCCCATGATGGTGATAACCACCAAGAGCTCAATAAGTGTAAATCCGCGTTTATCCCACATAGGCACTTAGTTTTTCTGCCTCCTTAGAGTTTCTGAGTTTCTTGACCGCTTCGTTTTCTATCTGGCGAACTCGTTCTCGGGTGAGTGGCTTGCCATCCGCCTCACTCAGTTTCTTCCCCACTTCTTCCAATGTAAGAGGAACCCCATCATCTAGACCATAACGGTGGGTAAGGACAAAAAACTCTCTCTCATTCAGAATCTTACTCAAAACCTTTTTCAGATCCTTCTTGAGCAAGTCACTGGACATCTCTTCTTCGGGACGAGGAATCTTCTTGTCCTCAATGTAGTCTTTCAGAATCGCTTCGTCATCATCTCCAATGGGAAGCTCTAAAGAGACGATTCCTTGGGCATACCTTTGAATTTCCAAGATGCGAGTTACCGCCTTTTCCCAAACATCCAAGTCACTACGAAAAGAGCGAAGAACCGCTCTTTCATCAATGTCCATCTTCTGTTCTGGAGTCCAACCCGAGCCGTGGATTGAGCGCTTGGGAGTAGGGATGGAACAGAGTTCAGCAACCTCGTATAGGTCACTTCTCTCTTTACGCCATTGTGGCGAACGACGATGTTTCTTCCGGAATTCTTTTTCAGCCTTTCTATAGTTATCCACCGAAGCAAAGACTTCGTCTTCGCGGGAGGGAGGGAGAAGGCCGAGCGCATACGCCATCTCTTCCATCTCTGGTTTTCGCCCCTGTTCCTGCTCAAATTGGCTCTCTATCTTCCGATATCTATTGATGGTCTCTACCATGTGGACCGGGCGACGGACGATATTTCCTTGATCAGCGAGAGCTCGTGTAATCGCTTGACGAATCCACCAGGTTGCATAGGTGCTAAACTTGAAACCTTTGGAGTGATCAAACTTCTGGATAGCGCGCATCAACCCTCCAACACCCTCTTGAATCAAATCCACAAAGGCGAGCCCTCTACCCGAATACTTTCGGGCAATAGAGACGACAAGACGAAAGTTGCTTCGGGCCAACATATCTACCGAATCCTCATCCCCAGCAGCTGTCCCTTGGGCATAGGTCCGCTCTTCATCTCTCGTTAGTAGGTAATCATGACTAATCTCTTTTAGGAAATACTTGACTGTATCTTGAATGAAATAATCTTCTTCCCGGCGACGACGCCGATCTTTGATCTTCATTGACCCCGTACGAGCTTGTTCTTCGGTAACGATTTCAATTCCAGCCTCTTCTAACCGGGTAAAGAGGTTTGATACCTGCTGGGGACCCAGTCCCTGATTCTCAACATAAGTCTGAAAAGCAACCGTCGTCAAGAACCCCTTGGAGCGCGCTTGACGAACGAGTTCTTCAAGGAGATCTTCCTCTGCTACCTCTTCAATCGCTCCTTCAAGGTTCTCTTCGGCATCTCCCCCCAATGAGGAAATCTCTTGGGCCAACTCCTCTTCAAGTCCATTTGGACGATAATCGTTACTCACAGTTTTCCTCCCAAACCTAAAGAGTATACTCCCTCCCCGTGGTCAATTCACCAATTTCCCCCACTTGGAGAGGTCCTCGATTCCGTTCGTGGACGAAAAACTTCCTCCTATTTGTGGGGTTTATCTTCTTGGGAGAGGGTCGCCTATCCTACTTGACGCCTGTCATTTGGGGATTCGCTCTCTTTTCGCTTGGAGCAACGACAGGGTATGCTTTGAACGACTTGGCAGATGCCCAAGGGGACAAGTCACACCCTTTACACACACGCCGTCGTCGCTCTCTAGTCACGGCGATACCTTTTCCCATACTCTTAGTGGGGGGGATTATCTTTGGTCTTCGCACAGAGATGGTTTCACCCCTAATGGCGGGTCTTGTCGTGGGGTATCTGCTCTTGTCGGTGCTCTACACCCACTTTTTCAAGAAGATCCCTCTCTTGGAACTTCTCATTTTAGCGACGCTATTCCTCTTGAGGGTATTGGCAGGTACATGGGGTGTGGGCATTCCACCGAGTTCTTGGCTCGTTATCGCTGCTTTTCTTATGGCTTTGCTCCTAGGAGTGGGAAAACGATTGGCAGAAAGAAGGCGCGGTCTAGAAGGTTTCTCTTTCCGCCCTGTACTCAATGAATACCCCGAGTCCTTCTTGTTGGGGATGACACGCATGTTGGTGGGGCTCAACTTTCTCGTTTACCTCCTCTATGCGGTAGATCATCCAGAGCGAGATCTCCTCTTTCTTCTCTCTACGCTCCCCTTTGTAGCTTATGGGTTGTTCCGGTATCTCCTAATCGTTGAGACAAGAGAGGACGCTCCTTCACCCGAGGCTTTACTCCTTTCTGACAAACCCTCCCTGCTCAATCTTGCTCTGTGGCTACTTGTCGTCTGGAGCACACTATGAATAAGACAGGGGAGCAAGCAGCGACGCACCGATATGTCCCTTCTCTGACAAAGAGGGGTCCACGAGGTAGAGCTTTGTGGGTTCTTTCTGTTCGGGATAGACAGACGGGCAAAGAAACCCCTCTCTTCGTCTCTACCCAAAGCGCACCCGCCCACCAAAAGCGACTCATCATTCTTGATGCCCTTCTCTTGCTCTCTAGCCAAGAGTTTAGGTTGCGTTGGTTATCGGGGCATGCTCCGGAGAGCGATACCTAATGGCAGCGAGGCGTGGTATCGCTTTCCATCGTGCTTGCTTTGAAGCTTTGGTGGTGATTGATTCTTTGGCTGTCGGTGGAGAAGGTGCCGCAGCGACGATTGCACAACGCACTCCCAACGACCCACCTCCCCCCCATTTGGCCGATGAATTGGAGAATCTCATACAGATGCTACCCCAACTTGACACTGCACTCCAAGAAGCACTGGGGTCTCGGAACAGAAAACTTTCCCTGTTAGGACGCCCCGAGAGGGCGGCTATGCGGTATGGTGCTTGGCTCTTATTGGGGCCACGAAAGATGGACATTCCATTGGCTTCTTCAATCGCTGCTGACTTGGTAGATAGGTATGGTGAAGCAAACGCCCGCCCGCTCGTTCAGGGGTGTCTTAGCTTTCTGGCCTCTCGTTGACCACCTGCCACATCCCCTCCCGAATCCGTCGCACATTCTCTTTGACAAAGGTGATTGGTCGTTCAGGAGGGGGGTTCATATCTGAAGGGAAGAGGAGAATCTCAACGACTACCCAGCCCACACTTTCTGCATTTTCTCTCACACTCTTGGGGGTATAGGTGCTTATCAACAACAACTCAGGCGAGAGTATATCCCTCTCAAGCTCCAAAAACCTCTCTAGAGGAATCTCATCAAGGGGATTCTCCACCAATCGCCAGAGAGGAGCAGGCCCCACAAACGGAAGAATATCCTCTTCCATAGGGGAATGGGTCGCTATCCTCATTTTCCCCTTGGGTAATGCCACCCCCTCCACACCAAAGCGGACATTCATAAAGTAAGTATCTATCTCTTCAAGATGCTCTTGGATACGTTGGTGATAAAAGGCTCCATTGCGAGGGTCTATCTCCGACAACATCGTAGCGACTTGAATCAGCATATCATTCAAGTAACTACCATGTAGCCAATAGGCAAACCCGCCAAAATCTGAAACACGGGGGTTCTTGATGACGCGATGGGGTGCATACCATCCTGCAGACTGAACGGCACTTATTCCGCTCTCTTCCCAAGGCACACCCAGCGAGAGAAAAAGGCGATAAATACGATGTTCATCATCAAGAGGAGGGGGGGAGTAGAGGGGGTTTTCTTTAGGTAAGAAGAGGGAATCTACTCTCACTTTTTCCCCACCAACCCATTCCACCACATCAGCCAAAATAGGGTGGGTCACGAGGACAGCTAACTCGCTCTCTCGCGCGGGACCCGTTGGGCAACCAACCAAGAAGAGAAGAGAGAGAATTACGAGAAGCCTTGGTCCCATTCCTCCAAGTCTATACCCCAACCGCATTCCTTTTATCCACTTTCTTCTTTCAGACCATATAATGGTCGGGTTGCACTTATGAAAGCACGACACTTTTCTTTGATTATCTTGACCTTCGTGGTCGCCTTCTCGGCTTGTGGTGGAGGTTCGTCTTCACCCCAAACCAACCAGTCTGAAGAGGGCGGAACGGGTGGTGGAAGTGGACAGGATCAAGGATCCGCCAGTCCGTTGGTTGCCTTCCCAGCGACCAGCACCCCCAACCCAGGCTCAATCGTCTTTTTGGAAGCGTCTGCCAACCAAGTTGACAACATCGTCTTTGAGTGGTCAAGTGACTGTTTGAATGGCTCTTTTTATCCTGATAAGTTTGGACAAGTCATTACCGAGGGTGCAGATACAAAGAGCATCGTTTGGTTCCAAACGCCTAACACAACAGACCGAACTTGTCAGATTCGTGTGGATGGAGAAAGCCCCACCAGCTCTTATTCGGGCACCTTGCCCAGTGGTGTAACGACAAGATCTCTCATATCCACGGATTGGGTCTCTTTTCAGGGAAGCCCCAACAATACAGGACGCACGTCTCAAACCGAGTTAGGACCTACACCCGCTCAACTCGGGCAGGTCTGGAAAGTCCCTGGTGGAAATGTCTCTAGTGTCTCCCCCGCTCTTTCGGTCCAAGGCGCTGGTGGCCGCGTCGTTTTGGGAGACTTATCAGGGCTCGTTCGGACTTTTGACGCCGTCAATGGAACCCCTCTTTGGACAACCCCCCTCCAAGACAGAATGGTCGGAAATCCCATCATTGGGGATGCCACCGTACTCGTGGCTGCCTCTAATGGAGCTATCAAAGCACTAGATCTTTTTACGGGGAATGAAGTTTGGACGAGCAATATTGGGAACCGCATTGAAGGAACTCCTGCCTACGCTTTTGGCTTGCTGTCGGTGGGGACACTAGAGGGACAGGTCTTTACATTGACCACAGGGACTTTTGCGACGAGTGGTGCCGAAAGAGTTCTTTGGAATGCCCAACCCGAAGAGGGGGGGCGATTCGTTGCCCCGTTGACTATTTTTGATGGTATTGAGGCAAGTAATCCGTCTCTTTCGGATCTCTCTAATGCGACTGTTTTTGGAGGTTCAGACAAAGGGTTTTTCTATGGGTGGGATCTGTCTACAGGGGAGGAAGTTTTCAAGCAGTTCCTCGGCAGTGCTATTTCGTCGGCACCTGCAGTTTTTCAGGTGGGTTCCGACCCCGCTGTCGCTGTAGGGACAGAAGATGGTAATGTCTGGTTGTTCAAGGCAACCCCCCCTTATGGTCCTTTAGGCACAACAAACCCCATCTTTACCAGCAACTCTCCCGTAAGAACAGCTCCTCTTTTTCACAATGGAGAACTCTATTTCTTCCTAAGAGATAGCCGCATATTCTCAATAGACCCCTTTACAGGAGACCTTATCTCTTCTACATTTATCCCCGAGGCGAGTCCCGATGCAGAGAATCTCCAATGTGCTCCTACACCTGCTGCGGCTCAGAGCCCCACTGATGTGCCTTATCTTTACCTTTCTTGCCATGAACTGATTCTCAATCCAGATCCCTTGGCTCCTTTTGCCACAGCGCGTGGTTTGCTCCTTATTCTCTCTAAGAATCTCATTACAGGAAATGTAGAAGAACTCGCCAGATACCCCATCGGTACATTCCAGTTTGACGGAGGGGGAAATACCCCCAGTGACCCTATCGTTTCCTCTCCGGGGATTATGGCGGGTAAAGTCTTTTTTACGGCGAGTGATGGCTCTCTTTATGCTCTAGGCACCCCCCCCGATACCGGTGCTTTTGGGGCAACTCCCTCCACTTGGGTTTCGAAACGAGGAGACAGTGCTGGAACGGGATACTGTTGTTCTGTAGATAGTGGTACTCCGGGTATTGGAACACTCCAAGAGAAATGGACCTACCAGATGTCTGGACCGATTACAGGTTCTCCCTCCTTGGCAAACGGCGTATTGTGGGTAGGTGACCTCAATGGCAACTTGGTGGGGATTCGAGCAGCCGATGGGATGTTTCGATTCCAATGGACAGGCTTCAACGAGATTGGTGCCACCCCTCTGTTGTTAGAAGATGGGTTGGTTTGGACGACTGGATTATCAGGAATGGGTTCCATTCTCCAAGTGGATGGCGACCGCATTACCGAGTTGGGTAAGGTGCGGACTGCGTTCTTGGATCGCTTGACCCAAGGGCAAGGAAGGGATTCTCTCAATCAAGGGACTCAAGTCATGCGTTTTGTGACCTCTCTTTCTGGTGCATACGACCCCCAACTGCGTGCCTTGTTTACCCCTATGGTCAACGATTGCCAATTCTCTTCCAATGCCTTTAGCGAGTGTGATGGATCCCATTGGGAAAACTCTCAAAACGACCAGATGAATCGCACCGATGACTTGATGATTGCTATCTTCAATCTAAACAACCCCAACAACATCTCCATGATCCAATTGAACCCTAGTTTCTCGTTGGAAAATGGAGAGATGTTCTCAACGAGTTTGGGGTTACACCATTTCAACGGGGCTTCCTATCTTGTAGCAGGATTTACAGACCAAAATGGAGCTGGGCATGTAGAAGGCTGGGATGTGACGGACCCTTTTAACCCTACTTCTCTTTGGGGAGGAGCCACATTGAACTTAGGTGGAGGGTTCGTGCCAAGTGGTGTTCCAACCTTCATTGACAACTTTGTCGTGATTGGCACCCGTGACGATAACAATATCGCTCCTGGCACCGTTTTTGTTTACGACCTGACCGACCCAGGTCCCCCCTTAGCTGTTTCACAATCTGTTGACGCCGGAGGTATTGGGAATGCAATTTCTGTTTCTTTCAATCCATCATCCAACCAAGGCTTTCTCTTCATCCCCATTACAACGGGCCGCTTGATTGCTCAACCCTACCGCATTCAGGGTGGCGTCTTTTCCTTTTCTGGAACGACTGCTGTTCCTTGGATTCAGTCCGCGAACGACTTCATCCGTTCGGCTCCGGGTATTGATTTGGAAAGTGGTGTCGTTTATATTGGGAGTGATGATGGAAATCTTTACCGATACGAACGAGACTCTGGTTTCGATTTGGCGGGCACTTTCCAAGCAAATGGACCGATTATTGCCTCACCCATCATCGTAGGTGGGTATTTGGTCGTTGCCGATTACACGGGACTCATCACCGTTCTCGGACCTGGAACCTGACTCCTTGCCCGCCAGCGTAGCTCAGAGGGTAGAGCGGCGGTTTTGTAAACCGTAGGTCGGGGGTTCGAATCCCTCCGCTGGCTTCTTTACCTCGTATCCAGCCTCTTCAGGCTGAAGATATTGCCCGCATCGCCGCTGGAGAGATTGTGGACCGTCCAGCGAGTGCGCTAAAGGAGCTCATTGAGAACAGCATTGACGCCCATGCAACCCAAATCGATCTTTTCCTGGCCGAAGGTGGCGTACAGGAGATGCGCGTGGTTGATAACGGTGATGGAATCCACCCTGACGACTTTCCTCTATTGGCGACCTCCCATGCAACAAGCAAGATTCGTCATATCGGTGATCTTGAGTTTGCTTCTACTCTTGGTTTTAGGGGAGAGGCACTCCACGCCCTATCGGTAGTAAGTACATTGCGTATTCGGAGCCGTCGAGACGGGTTCTCAGGGATGGAAGCTTCTTTTTCGGGAGGCGAGGCGACCGAGATTCTTCCTGTGGGCATCACCAAAGGCACCGTCGTTATCGTCCAGGACCTCTTCCATTCTCTCCCTGCTCGCCTCCGCTTTCTGGGTTCTTCCTCGGAGGAAGCAGCACGATGTAGAAAGGTCGTTCTTGACCACCTATTAGCCCATCCCCAAATCGCTTTTACCCTGAAGCACGGCAACCGAACGTTGCTCCGTTCTGGGGGGAATAACCACCTACCTGACTTGGCGTCCTTGTCTTGGGGGCAAGAAGTAGCTGCCTGTGCATTGCCCATTGAGATCAAGGGAGAGGAGTGGGCTTTGAGCGGTCTCTTGACGCGTCCAGACCACGGTATTCGTGGCAAGAAAGGGCTCCATGTTTCGGTAAATGGACGACCTGTCTCCATGCCAGGAATCAACGCAGGTTTGAAAAAAGCTTGTTCGGGATGGATGGGCGATGGACGATCGCCCCAAGCCATTCTCCGGTTTACCGTACCTGCCGACAGAGTGGATGTGAATGTTCATCCTACAAAGTCCCGTGTCGCTTTGCGTGTGGAAGGATGGTCGGATCTCTTGATTCAAGAAACACGCAAGAGTTTGACCTCCTTGTTGGGACTCCCCTCTCTCTCTTTGGGCGGAGAGATTGAGCAGCGCCACCTTCCTCTAGACAAGCCTGTGGGATACTTAGGAATCGTATTTGGGACTTTTTTGGTCTTTACACAAGAGGACGAACTGATTCTCTTGGATGGACATGCCGCCAGCGAACGCGTTCTTTATGAAGAGTTGGGCGCTCAAGCTCCACCAGCTGCTCAGCCCCTTCTTTCCCCGATTGAGACTCCCCTCCCCATCCAGGTGTCCCACCGCCGTGCACTTTGGAAGAGATTGGGGATTCTGTGGGAAGAACACCCGACTCATTGGCTGGTAACTGCGCTCCCGCCCCATATCCCTGCCCATGCTTTGTCAATCACCGATGCAGAGGAAGACGAACGAGCAGAAGACTTTAGGGAATCCCTTCGGTCTGGAGCCTGCCGAGGGTCATGGCGCGGGGGAATGGAGATGAATTCCGCCCTTGCTCAGTCTCTTTGGAACGGTTGGATTCGGTGCCAGGACCCATGGACCTGTCCCCACGGGAGAAGAGTCGCTCTGCGGTTACAGAGAGATGATGCCGAACGGCTCTTTCAGAGGAAAACGGACTAGAATCCCGTTTGAAAGCACTCTCAAAAAACGAGCGAGGGAAAGGTTTTTCCCTCGTGAATCAACCTGTTCGGTCTCCTCTCCCTGACGAGGTCGTCCTGAAGGTGCTCGTTTCCACGATTTGTGGCTCTGATCTTCATCTGTGGGAATGGAATGATTGGGCTGATGGATTTGTCGGAAGCCTCCCATTGGGGGTGGGGCACGAAATGGCAGGGGAAGTGGTGGATAGAGGAGGTCATGTTGAAGGACTTTCAATAGGAGCGCAAGTGAGCGTAGAAACCCACTTTTGGTGTGGCTCGTGTGCCACCTGTCAAAGGGGGCTGTTTCATCTTTGTGCTGCCGGAGGTATTCTGGGATTTCATCATGATGGAGCATTCGCTGAATATGTAACCGTTCCCGCAAGGAACTGTTGGGGTGCGAAAGAGGGAGAAAACCCCCTTACAACCAGCCTAAAAGAACCCTTTGGGAACGCGGTTCAAACATGTGATGTTCAACCCTTGGAGGGTCGACCCACCTTGATTACCGGTGCAGGACCTCTTGGATTGATGACTGTGATGGCTGCAAAAGCGAGGGGAGCCTACCCCTTGATTGTCAGCGAGCCGAGAAGTGAAAGGAGAGAAAAAGCCTCCATGTTGGGAGCAGATATCCTTCTAGACCCCTCATCCGACTCCCTACCGGAGGCTGTATGGGAAGCGACTGAAGGAGAAGGGGCAGAAGTTCTGCTAGAGCTATCTGGAAATGCGGATGCTCTCCGAAACGGTATGGCTGCTTTGGCTCCTGGAGGAGATATTGCCCTCCTAGGGCTTCCTGTACGTTCCGTTGAGATGTCCTTGAACGAGGATGTGATCTTTAAGGGAGCAACGATTAGAGGGATTACGGGTCGTTTGGTTTGGGAAACATGGAAAGAGGTTGACAGACTCATTCACCACCAACGAGTAGACCCCTCTATTCTCGTTACCCATCAGTTCCCTTTAGAGGAACATGAGGAAGCTTTTCATTTGATGGAAAGGGGAGTTTCTGGGAAGATTGCATTCCTCCCCCACGGAGAAATCATTGATGAATAATGAACTAAGGGCTCTCTTGGCTACCGAGCTATCTGCCATCAAGAGGGCTGGAACTTGGAAAGAAGAACGCCTTTTACAAGGGAAGCAGGGCACAGAGATTTCTGTAGGAGGAGAGAGGGTCCTTAACTTCTGTGCAAACAACTATCTAGGACTTGCCAACCACCCACGAGTATGTGCAGCGGCGAAAGCAGGATTAGAGAAATGGGGATATGGTATGAGCAGTGTCCGGTTTATCTGCGGTACCCAAGAAGTACATAAGGAACTTGAGCAACGCCTATCTGCTTTTTTGGGGACCGAAGATACAGTTCTTTATGTCGCCTGTTTTGATGCCAATGGAGGGCTCTTCGAACCCTTGTTGGGGAAGGACGACGGTATTGTGACTGCCAGCCTTAACCACGCCAGTGTCATTGATGGGATTCGCTTATGTAAGGCAAAGAGGTACATCTATTCCCATAGCGACTTGGATGACTTGGTTGCCAAACTCTCGGAGGCGCGCGCTGATGGGGCTAGGCGTCTCGTTGTGGCAACTGATGGGGTATTTAGTATGGATGGTGACATCGCTCCTGTAGGGGAGATTCTTGAGCATGTACGTGCTTTTGACGCTCTGTTGATGGTTGATGATAGCCATGCGACAGGCTTTGTGGGTGCTAAAGGCAGGGGTACACCCGAAGCGGGAGGTGTCCATGGAGAGGTCGATATCTTGACTTCCACTTTGGGAAAGGCTCTGGGTGGTGCCTATGGAGGATTTTCGCGTGGGTAGCTAGATATTATTGAGCTGCTCCGACAACGTAGGCGCCTCCATCTCTTCAGCCATACCTTAGCTCCTGTCGTCGCAGCAGCTTCTCTTGCTGTACTTGATATTCTGGAAGGAGATGATAGCCCGTTGGCTTCTCTCCAAGAGAATACGTTTCGCTTTAGGGAAGGGATGGAAAAGGCGGGCTTTATCGTTCGGCCTGGAACGCATCCCATCGTCCCCATTATGCTCTACAGTGCTTCCTTGGCGCAGAGGTTTTCCCGCGCACTTCTCAAGGAGGGCATCTATGTGATTGGTTTCTCCTATCCCGTCGTTCCCAAGAACGAGGCTCGGATTCGTGTCCAACTCTCCGCAGCTCATACCCATGCCGAAATCGACCGCGCCGTTATCGCTTTCCAGAAAGTAGGAAAGACTATGGGTGTGTCAAACAAGTCCCAAGATGACCTCTTGCGCTGGGAAGATTAGCGGAGGGGAGGAGGAATCGCCTCAGGTATTCCCGGCAAGAGCCAGAGAATAATACCGTCAGGATATCCATCTGGATTCCCTTTGAGGACATTGATCATTCCAGTCTGAGAATAAGCTGGGGATGTCGCAAGGACAACTTGAGGGAATCCCACTTCTAGGTCTTCCTTTTTTGAGATGACTTGTGGACGATTGGGCTCGCCTTCCCACAGGGCGAAACTATCAAAGCCGTTGGGGAAACAGTTCCCTTTCCAAGGTTCAAATCCCGCATCTCTATCTAAGCAATGGAGCCGATCAGTGCCTTCGGTTCCCACACCTCCGTATACCCCCAAGACATAAGTGTCTAGACCCGTTCTCATTGTGGAGAATCGCCCTAGGGAGAGTTCTCCAAGAAACGCACGGTAGATGAATGAACCGGGTATCCAATCATCCGTTGCTGGATTCCCATCCCCCAAGAAATAGTAGGGGAGTCCTAAGGGGGAGAGGCTCCCCCCGCTTGGGTCTGTATCTTTGCCCGGAACATGTGGGTCAGAGAGAGCGTTCCCCATAACAACACCCTCACGACCCGGGTCCCCTTCTCCCTTAGGAGAGAGACACCCCCACCTCGGATCAAATCCTGTTTGGACACATGGCGTGGGGGGGATCGCACCCACTTCCCAAGACCAAAGCCAAAAAGCAGCCTTCTGTCTCTTTAGGAAGGGGTTGCTGGGATAGGTATCCAAGTATCCTTGACGCAAGAGCGGGTCTGGGAAGAGCTGTTTGGGGTATTGACAGTTGGGATCAAGCCTACAAGACCAAGAGGGTAGGTCTCCACCATGTATGTAGGAGGGATACTCTCCACGATTATCAGTAGCAAACCTCTCAAGGGCGACTTGGATAAGACGCAGTTGGATTTTCGCTTCAGCCTCCTTCTGGCTATCTAGCAGAGAGAGCCATTGAGCCAAAGCCCCATATCCAGAACAGATGACCGCCAAGAAGAAAAGAGCCCACAAAGCGACAGACCTCTGAGTGATCCGATGCATCAATCCCTCCTTATCCGCTCCTTATCGTTGCCCCGTCTTTTTGCCAAACCACCATTCCCCTTACCTGCCAAGCACCACATTCCCACACCCAACTTGCCCACAAATGAGACTTTCAACAAGGGAACTCCCTTCGCTTTGCCCCCATTGAGAACGAACCGACGAACGCGCAATCTCTTTCTTCCTCATTCCCATGCCGAAATCGACCGCGCCTTGGGAGCGAACGAATCAGCATTAAAGGCATCCATAGCACCTCTCTATTAGTGTGATATCGCACGAGCTAAATCCTCTTTCCATACCTCCAAATCCTTAACCCACCACGCTCCACTATCCTCAATGCCATCTTCGTTCAGAAACGTGATCTTTAGCAAGGGCACTCCTCTCGTTCGTCCCAAATGGGAATGAACCACAGAGATATCCGAAATCACTTGCAAAGGAATCTGTGTTGTGGTCGCTGGTATGATCTGTTCAAAAACGACTTGGTCACGCGTTAAGACAAGAATGCCATTGCCTCTTATCTGTCCTCTCCCCCTTGAAGTCATGCCAAACCCATTAGCCCCGGAAATGCGAACGATATCTGGGTGCCCTTCCCACTTTTCTGATATATCTCGCTTTCGCTTTGCAATGACCCCCACGACATACCCCAAGGGAATGAGAGCGATTACGAGTGAAAACGGAAAAGCCATCACCTAACTTCCTTGAGACGCTGCCAGAACAATCCAAGGGGAGAGTATGGGGACCTCTTCAACCACACGAGTGCCCAGTGGGCACCCATCCACAAGGTCCATTGCCTCCAAGACCCACCCCTCGTTATTGCCAGTCTTTATCGGAAAAGAGAGCAAAGAATCTCCCTTAGCCCATAAGGCGTTCTGAACCGAACTGGGTGCCATCGTCACATCGGGGTAGAAACGAGGTTTGCCCATCGCCCAAGTCGCTCCAGAAATCTCTACGCCTACTCGGACGGGTTGGATATCAGAACCGGTCCCACTCCCCGCCCTCCCCACCCAAACGAAATGGGCTCCTTCTTTTCGCCAAAGGACGAGGTGTCGCAAGCCCAGCCCCTTTGCTATGCCTCCTAGGACATCCTTGACTGTCAGTGTTCCTTCAATCAGAGATTCTGTCCAATGGTGGACAAACCCCATCAAAGAGATCGTCTGTTGGAGTTTTTTTCTGTCGTGGCGCAGTCTCCGCAACTCCTCTTGAACATCCTCTTTCTCTTTGCCTGGGGCGTCTAAGCGCGCTTGAACGCGCTTGAGCAACTCTTCAGGGTTGAGCCCCAACAGGATTAGAACCCTCCCGTATACGCCTTCTTCGGCTTCCGAACACCAGAAGTCTTCTGTAAGAGAATCTTGAAGTCGTGGGGGGAACTTGCAGCCGTCAAGGCAGTTTCGTACGCAATAGCCTCTTCAGAGTATAGCTTCAAGAGGTGTTGGTCAAAGGTCTGCATTCCATCCAACTCATCTTCTTCCATGATCGTTGCAAGAACCGAAAGCTCTGGCTCTTCAGCGATCTTCTCGGAGACACGACTGTTACAGATGAGGATCTCAATCGCAGGGACACGCCCCCCACCGATTCGGGGCAATAGCCTCTGGCTGACGACGGATTGGAGCGTGTTCCCCAACATGATACGAATCTGAGTTTGGAAATCGGCGGGGAAATACTCAATAACACGGTTGATCGTCTGAATCACATTCAAAGTATGTAGAGTACTAAAGACAAGGTGCCCAGTAATACCAGCTTTCAAAGCAGCCGAAATCGTCTCTTGGTCTCTCATTTCCCCAATCAACATCACATCAGGATCCTCACGCATCGCTACCTTTAGGGCAACGCCAAAATCTGCCGTATCCAGCCCAATCTCGCGTTGGTTAACGATCGACTTTCTGTCCACCAGACTATACTCAATGGGATCTTCTAGCGTCAGAATATGGTCGCTCCTCTCTTGATTGATCTTTGAGAGAACAGCAGCCAAAGTCGTTGACTTACCCGACCCCGTCGTTCCCGTCACGATAACAATCCCTCTTTGGAGTTTCCATAGATTTCCGACGGCAGGAGGTAGATTCAGGTCATCAAAGGAGGGGACTTCGGGCTTGACAAAACGAATGGCAAAAGCAGGTGTCCCTTTCTGCCTGAAAAAGTTGATACGAAATCGACCTTCACTCTTCTTGAACTCGTACGAAAAGTCATATTCATCCTTTTCTTCCAAGACATGTTCCCTTTTTGCCGTCAATAAATCCCTCCCTATTCGGAGCACATCTTCCTCGGTCAAAATAGGGAGTTCGGTGGGACGCAACGAACCGTCAATCCGCAGGTAAGGAGGTCGTTCTGTTCCGATGTGCAAATCAGACGCATCCCTTTCCACCATCAACCCGAGTAGTTCTTCTGCACTGATAACCATAGTGATACCTCAACTCTATTATAGCGTCCCCCCAACTCCACAACTCTTTCCCTTTATGAAAACGATGAGGAGCGCCCGGGAATGGTCGCCCCCTTTTACGCTAAGGTTCAATCTCCCAACGATTCTCCTGAGGTACGTAGGAGATAATGAGGAAGGCAGAACCACCCTGACACCTAAGGTTCAATCACCAAGCGTTCTTCTGAGGTTCGTAGGAGATAATGAGGAAGGCAGAACCACCCTGACACCTAAGGTTCAATCTCCAAACGATTCTCCTGAGGAACGTAGGAGATAATGAGGAAGGCAGAACCACCTTTGGACCTGTGTGGGAATGAAAAAAAGGGGGGCGGTTTCCCGCCCCCCCCAGGGTTATACACCCTTAGCGGAGATTAAGAGTAATCTCCTATGAAGCGACGCTTATTCGGCGCCGACCGAATTGTCTGTACCCGCACTAAAGAAGATAAGTAGACCGTCGAGTTGACCATCGGAGTTTGTTGGGGCCATCTCTGCCACCGAAACGACACCCGGAGGACCTTCAGCAAAGACGAAGTTAGGAACCGTATCTGGGTCCTGGTCGCCGTCGATGTCGCCGGTACCGTATGTGGGCTCGTTCTGAGCGATTGTCCAGTTGTCGTAGCTTGTGCTACCACTCGGACAGGCCTGACCCACGTCCTCGGGACGGGACTCAAAACCATTACCACCATTCCAGCCGTTGTCGTAGCAGTGAAGCCAGTCTTTACCAGCTGTCCGTTGCGAACCATAACCGGAGAGCAAGTAGTGCTCGTAGGCGTTAGCCATAACGGCACCCGTTGCGTAGCCAGCAAACTGTCGCACATCAGCAGAGCTGGTGCCGAAAGAACGGAAAATGAAGTTGCCAGGAAGGAAGTCCCTTGTCTGGGGGTTGCCATCACCGACAAAGTAGTAAGGCAACGAACCACTAGGAGCACCAATGGGGCTCCACGAACCACCACCTGTTAGGTCGTCGGTAGCGAAGTTGGGGTCAGAAAGAATATTCGCCATCTGAGCACCGGACGAAGCGATATAACCGCCTGCGTTGTCAGGTACACAACCAAAGCGAGGGTCTCCCCCCGTCATATCACAGTTGGACTGACCCTGCTTGACGAATGGGTTGCTCGGGTAAGTCCCGATAAAACCGTATTTCATCATAGGCTCAGGAAGGCTAGCCATAGGGGCTAAACAGTTCCCGGGATCAAATGTACACCTCCAGGACGCCAACGTTCCGCCGTAGATGTAAGCGGGGTATGCCCCGCCGTTGTCTGTAGCGTACCGCTCAAGCGATACCTGAATGGAATGAAGATTGCTCTTAACCTCTGCTTCAAGGGCCTTATCCTTGGCCTTGATAAAGTTAGGCAGGGCGAGAGCGACGAGAATGCCGATAATCGTAATGACGACCAGCAGCTCAATAAGCGTAAAACCACGCTTGTTCACAATAAACACCTCCAAAAAATAGTCTCCCTTGGACCGAAGTCCGAGGGGAAGAGGGGTTGGAGCCCCTCATCCCCCGTAGGGGCAAAGCCGAAACTTTGTTTTGGCGGGGCGCCTCGGCGCCCCGCCGGTTGAATTCGTAGCTAAAAGATCGCCTCGGCTAGTAGCCGGTCTTGGTCTTAGAGTCTGTACCAGAAGAGACTGTCGTTGCAAGGAAGTCCTTGTTTCCGTTAGGTCCCGAACCACTGGGGTTCTCGTCTCCCGGAGGGAAACCGCCAACCCAAGGGCTGGGGCTGTCTGTAGG
>JACNFQ010000107.1 GCA_014384545.1 bacterium
TGTGCCGGAGCACCCGACATGGTGGCTCGGAGAGCCACAACCCCCCGCCTAACGGAGAGCCACAACCCCCCGTCTAATAACGGAATCTTGTGGGGATGCGGGGGCGTGGCTATTCGGTGGGTTCGGGTGTAGCGGTGGAAAGGGAGGGCAATTCTCTTACGAGACGAAACCCAATAAGAATGTGGCGGCTTGATGGGAGGCGAGCATGCCAGTAGGCTGCACGGCAATACCCTGGTAGGTCATCCCAAGAACACCCCTTGAGGACACCTTCAATAGGTGTCGTTTCCTCAGAAACAGAGGAATGTCTTTGGTAGTCATCAGCTGTCCATTCAAAGACATTCCCTGCCATATTCAAAAGCCCATAGGGACTTTCCCCAAGCGAGAATGAACCTACCTCTGTCGTTCCGCCTTCTCTTCCTCCACTATTGCTCTTTTTCGGTTCCCAAAATGTTCCCCAAGGGTAACTTCTCCCATCCTCTCCTCGAGCAGCTCGCTCCCACTCTAGGGAAGTAGGTAGTCGATAACGGCACCCCGTCTTCAAGCCCAACCAATCGGCGTAAGCCAAGGCATCCTCTCTACTCACCAAGACAACGGGGTGGTCGTTCAGGGATCGAGGAT
Organism: bacterium; assembly: GCA_014384545.1. Taxonomy (GTDB): domain Bacteria; phylum UBP7; class UBA6624; order UBA6624; family UBA6624; genus NIOZ-UU106. The sequence goes on from JACNFQ010000107.1 coordinate 619, forward strand.
TGCGGCTCCCACGCCACAGATACATCTCTACTACGGAGTAGGGATGGACCAAGAACCCTTGTTGAATCCACGCGGTCTCTGTGATAAAGGGTGCTCTGTGTCCTGTACTCTTCACGAATCGAGAGTACTCTTTCTGTGTGACAAGATGGTGTGCGATTTCAAAGAAACCCGTATCTTGGGGACCAAAATCCCTCTCATGAGAAAACCTCCCCTCTTGATCCCTCAGCACACCCTGAAAACTCTCTTGGGCAGCAATGTCCCTTGCCAAGACGGAGCTTCCGGCAAGGAACTCGCCCTCAGGTATACGCGCATACGCTTCGGACACGTCAGGACAGACAGGGGGTGTATCGTCATGGGGCACATCAGCCCACAGACCTTGCTCTCCTACGAAAAGACAGACGACCACAAAAAAGAGAAAATGTCTCAAACTAGCACCTCCAAATGGACTGAACAAGGGGCCTTTCGGGAGACTGGTCAGGACCGATCTTGAAACTCCCCTCTATCAGTTTACTCGTTTGTGGAGAAGGTTCACCATAAATGGTCAAGATTCGTTCTCCCCTTTCAATCTCCATACCGACTCGCCTATGGACCCGAATCCCCACATGGTGGTTAATAGGGTCTCCTTTCCTTATTCTTCCGCCACCCATCTTTCGAACAGCTTGTGCCAAGGGGAGAGCACCCATAGATTGAACCCATCCCGATTTTGGTGATCTAATCTCGTGGGAAGGAGCAAGTGAGAGTGTGTTCACATCATTAGGATTTCCTCCTTGAGCATCAATCCACCGATCAAGACATTCTCGTGCGCGCCCCGATTGGAGAGCATCTTCTAACTCTTTGTCTCCTCCCTCTACTCCGGCCAAATCAAGGAGAGATAGGGCAAGTTGACGCGTCAGGGTCAAGAGAGGAGACTCCTCTAAACCCTCCAATACGGCTGCGGCAACTTTGACTTCAATGAGATTCCCAATCCCGCACCCCAATGGGGAGTCCATCAAAGAGACGATGGCAGAGGTCGGGCGCCCCAAAGTGGAAGCTGTCTTTACCAACGCATCGGCAAGGGCAGCCCCCTCTTCTTCTGTTCTAGAAAAACTCCCTTCTCCACACTTCACATCAAGGACGAGGGCATCAGCCTTGACCGCAATCTTTTTGGAAAGAATCGAGGCAACCTCGAGGGGCAAGGAAGCTACTGTGGAGGTGATGTCTCGGGCTGGATAGAGAGCAGCATCTGCAGGAGCTACAGTCTTGGAGGCTTCTCCGATGGCACACGCTGCCTTTTCCATCACGCGGGCAAAAGCCCCCTCATCCTTACACGGAGAGAATCCAGGCAAGGACTCAAGCTTATCAAGAGTGCCTCCCGTAAAGCCCAACCCCCGCCCCGAAATCTTGAGCGGGAAAAGACCGATCGCTGCCAGCCAAGGGAGAAGAACGAGGGTCGTTGAATCACCTACCCCCCCCGTGGAATGCTTGTCCACCACAAAACCAGGTGCATCAAAGGAGATTCTCTCTCCCGACTCAGCCATAGCTTGGGTCAGGGCGGCGGTGCCATCAGCGTCAAAGGGGACGAGAAATGCAGCCATTAGCCAAGCCCCTAACTGTTCTGGATCCACTTTCCCTGAAGTGACTCTAGACAAAAAGGCAGAGAGTTCGTCCTTTTCTCTCCCGCCTCCTTCACGGAAGGTCGCTAGATAAGCAGGAATATCCAATCGGCTAGCGAGGAGGGGGGGGAGGGATATTGAATAGATTGGGAATCCGATCGCCCAGAGATTCAAACTCCCCCCTTTCAACGAGTTGGGAGAAGATGTTGACCAATCTCTCATCTAACTTGCCTTCTTGTCCTTCCTCTTGAAGGATACGGAGGGCGGTCTCTTTAGACATTCCCTCCTTGTAAGAGCGCTTTGTAGTAAGGGCGTCATAGATATCTGCAATCGCCATGATGCGGGATTCAATGGTGATTTCATCTCCTTTTAGCCCATCGGGATACCCAGACCCATCTAGTTTCTCATGGTGGTGCAAGACGATGTCCACCACACTGGCAAGGCTCTTGAGACCTTTCAAGATAGAAGCACCTACCTCGGGGTGTCTGAGGATATGATCCCACTCTTCTTTATCTAGTTTTCCGGGCTTGTTCAAGACATCATCCGGAACGGCTATCTTCCCTAAGTCGTGGAGCAAAGCACCTCTCCTCAAATTTCGCATGGACCACTCGTTTAGTCCTGCCGCTTGACCCAACCCCAACGCAAACGCCGTTACCCTTTCTACATGGCCCTCTGTGTATTCATCTTTCGCTTCAACGATGCGTGCCGTCATCGCGATAATCTCATCGACACTCTCCAGTTCGTCCAAGAGGAATTTGACATGGAGCAAGGATCGAACCCTAGCCAAGAGAAGAGCCTTATTGAAGGGTTTAGTTAGGAAGTCGTCAGCACCCAACTCAACAGCCTTTACATTGCTGTCCAAATCAGAGAGAGCGGTGAGCATGACCACGGGAATCAAACGCGTCTTGGGGTTTTCCTTTAACTTCTTGAGGACGGCAAACCCATCAACACGGGGCATCATCGCATCTAACAACATCAAGTCAGGAATCTCTTCTTGAATCTTCTCAAGAGCCTCCTCTCCATCATGAGCAGTACTTACCGTGTACCCTCGTCCAGAGAGGAGAGCCTCCAAGACGCGGATGTTCATCTCGTTGTCATCCACAACCATGATCCTCGCAACGGGTTCGCCCATACTGGGATTCTAGGAGAGTTGTGTCGTTGAAGGGTAGGATTATTCGCTCATGTCAATTCGGTTTCGATTGCTCCTATTTCTTCCCATCCTTGTCGCGTTGGCGGTGGGTGGATTCGGCGTCTTTACCTTGAAGGAGATTCATCGGAATCTGATGCGTACTCAACGGATTCGGATCCAAGAGGCGACCCTGACAGTTCATCGTTTCTTTACTGAGTATGGATCAAGCATTCAAGATTCGGTAGTCGATAAAGCGTTGGAGTTGTCAAAGCTGAAAAACCCCATTGTGGAGGCAGCAACACTCCTTTCGGAGAGGGAGATGGACTCTCTTGATTTTGCGGTGCTGGCTGGCACGAGCACTTTTGGAAGTTGGTC
>JACNFQ010000097.1 GCA_014384545.1 bacterium
GAAGCGAAACAGCCGCGTCCCTTTGAACCAACGTAGCATAAGTAACCGCCAGCTCGCCCACAAAAGAGACCAAACCACACCAACCTCCCCCCCTAACCGCTACCCGACCCAGCCCCCCCGTACGAGCGAGTTTTACATGGGATGCCCCCCGGTCCATATCCTCTACACTGTATAGAGAATACCCTCGGCTCTCAGGAGGGATCCCATCCCCGTGGGCTTGGAGAACACCAACGCCATGGAGATGTTCCCCCCCCAAGTCACCTCCCCCCAAAGACGGAAGCCCTAAGTTCGTTCCAATATCGACCAAAGTAACCGTCGCTATCAACCCATGAGCATCCACCATCTCTGCCCCATCACGGACAGGGATGATGCCTCCCGATTCAATAGAGATAATCTTTCCGCCCTCAACAACGATCGTGGCGTTCTCTATTTTCTGGATACAGGGTCCCGATAAACATGCCCCCAACCCTACCCAAGCTTCGGCACCTACAATGACAACCTGTTGCGTTGGTGCCGCAGCCAGAAAGAAGAGTGCTCCTAGAAAAACCCTTTTCATTCGCCACCCTCCATCAGCACCTCTTGTGGCCATTGTCCCACCTCAAAATCGCTCCAGACCGAATAACCTTCTTCTCGATTCCACATCATCTCTCCATCAATAAAGGTGTAGTCTGCTATAGCCAAGACGGATAAGGGATGAGCACTCCAAACGACAAAATCAGCCATCTTTCCCACCTCTAGTGTGCCCGTTTGACCTTCTACTCCTAAAACTATGGCGGGGTTGGAGGTAATCCACCCAAGGGCATCTTCTTCTGTAATGGCAAGTCCTTTGTCAAGAGCTTCGTAATAGATCTGGGCAGCATGGTGGTTTAGGCGCTGAATCCCTGTCGCACTATCGCTGTGAAGAGCGACCGTTACTCCGTCCAGATGGGAAAGGGCAGGACCAGCAATTGTGGCGTCGTAAGCCTCATACTTAAACCCCCACCAATCAGCCCAAATGACACTCGCTATTCCATCCTTGGCAAGGACGTCTCGAATCTTGTACGCTTCAATCGCATGATGAAAAGCTCGTATCTCCCAACCAAACTCTTGGGACAGATCAATCATATGGAGCATGTCATCAGCTTGATAGCAATGAATCTGTGCATGAATCTCCCCCTCCAACAACCTCATAAGGGTCTCTTTGGCTAAGTCTCTACCTGGAGGCTCGGGTTCATCTTCAGCCTTTCTGCGCCTCTTCATAGACCATTCCTCCCACTCCCTTTCCCACTTATGCCAACCGCGTGCATATTCAACAGCTTCTATCCAAGTTTGCCTGTCCCTATAGATATTCCCCATTCTTGTTTGAGGTCCACCCTTATCTCCGTAGACACGCTTTGGGTTTTCTCCACATGCCATCTTTAGCCCATCCTTTGCCCTAGGAAACCGCATCTCTTGGGCAGAAAGGCGCGGGTGGAGTTTAAGCGTAGCACCATGCCCCCCAATCAGGTTGGCAGAGCCAGGTAAGACTTGGATCGTCGTTACTCCACCGGCTACAGCTCGCTCAATCGCTCCATCTTGGGGCCAAAATGAGTGAATCGCCTCTACCCCCGCGGTAAAAGGTCCTACCATCTCGTTTCCATCTGAATGTGCGGGTGACCCTGGTACTGGATATACACCCATATGGGAATGGGGATCAATCAACCCCGGCGTTACAAACCGACCACCTCCCTCAATGACTACCCAATTGGCACCCACAGGCTCTGGATACTCTCCTTCGCCCACCCCAGAAATAAGACGGTTTTCTACCAACATCCACCCCTCGGAAATCAGGGGGGTTGCCCCGGTAAAGAGGGCGACATCCCTCACCAAGATGGTCTTCCCTTCTTCCTCAAAAGTGAGACTCCCTCTTGGGGGAGCCCTCCAAGGGGGTATAGGAGGGTCGCTACCTTGAAGAACCCTAGGAGCTAGGAGGACCAAACCGATAATTAGGAGAAAAAAAGACCTGTTCAAGACTCCATTCTAGATAACTTGAATCGAGTTAGGTCTATAATAGTATTCGTTGGGCAGTCAGAACGGAGGATTGATGATGAGAACATACAAGAACAGTTATTGGGTATTGGTGGGGCTATTGGCTTTCGTCACCACCCCTTTGTTTGGGGGTCCAGGCAGGCCCAAAGAGGCACTTGACGAGGATGGTGGAGGACATGTCACCATCCAAATCCAAGAGCCATCTAATCCTTGTGCAGGAATGGAGGCTCCCTCATCGGAAGAGAGCTCGTGGGAAGCCCCCCCAGAGATGGTCTTGGAGGAGGAAGAAGCTGCTCCCGAAAGTTCTTTTCAGGTTTATGGGGGGGGTCTCTTTGGCGACTTGACAGGGTACTGGGCAAGCGCTTCAATCTCTATCGGTTCTATCAGCTTACATATCTCCGGATCTGACTTTGATGTTGCTTCTTCTGATGCTTTCGTCTTTGATCTTGAGTATAGTGGATATCGTGCTGGGTTGGGTTGGGATCTTCCATGGATGGAAGGGCTTCGCCTGGAAGGTGGTGCGGTCGGGGGACAGACGATTGATTCGGGGCCTGCATTTGTGAAGGAGAAGACAGAGGGCTTTGGGTATTACTATGGTTTTGGTTATGGTCTTCCTTTGGGGGATGGCGGCGGCATCTTTGACATCTCCATCCATGGCTATTCTCTTGAGAACCAGACCAACGACGATACGGGTATCGCTTTTTCTGGCTATTTAGCCATACCGATGGGGACGAATTTCACCACTTTCGCTCATTTTGATTCGGGGATGGAAATGGAATTGCCCAATGTCACCAATCTTCCTGTACCTATGTCACTGACGGTGGGAGGCGAATACGCCTTTTCAGACTCCCTTTCTGCTGGAGTCGCTTGGCATTCTTGGGATCCTGGTGCAATCAGGGGGCAAGATGGCTTTACAATCTATGTCGGGATGAATCTCTAGCCCCCTTACTTTTCTTGGCTGCCTGCGGGGAGGGCTTATGCCCTCCCCGTTTTTTCCACTGTCCTAGAATCTCCTGATGGAGTGGCTTGCAACACCCTGTACTTTCCCACCAGACAGCGGACCTTGGACGGTTGCTATTGGTTCGTTTGATGGCTTACACCTTGGTCACCAAGCACTCCTGCAACGAGCACTCGCCCCTCCCTATAGCAAGGGGCGCCTACTCCTCCTTTCATTCCACCCTCACCCACGCAATCTTCTCTCGCCTCAATCGGTGCCCCTCATCACCCCTTTGCCCCACCGAACAGCTCTCGCTAAGGAACGGGGTGTTCACACCATCTGGGCCTACCCATTTTCTCAAGAGACAGCTCAGCTATCACCGAGTGCTTTCTTGGATACTGCACTGGGGTCTCTCTCGTTGACGGGGCTCTGTGTGGGCTGGAATTTCGCCTTTGGGAATGAGAGATTGGGCAATACCGACCTCCTTGCTTCGTGGTGTGCCTCCCGCTTGATTCCCTTCCTCTCTTTCCCCCCCATCAAGGAGGGAACCCAAGTGATAACGAGTTCACGGATAAGGCGCCACCTTGCCCAAGGCGACCTCAAAATCGTCCATCGGCTCTTGGGACGACACTTTGCCATCCGGGGCAAGGTAGAAAAGGGGGCAGGCAGGGGGAAGGAGTTGGGGTTCCCCACCATTAACATCTCGCTTGACCCTCAACAGGCTCTCCCTCCATCTGGAGTCTACAAGGGGCGAGTGCTTGGC
>JACNFQ010000024.1 GCA_014384545.1 bacterium
GGGGGGGGTGGGGGGGGGGTGGGGTGGTCTGGCGCAGCGGCGTTGGCGGCGGAGGGGTTGAGCTGTCTTGCGCCCCGGGGCGTTGTTGAGGCATTGGAATCAACAGACCCATTCAAGAGGCTGGTCAAAGAGGGTAGGCTCGTTCCTGTGCCCCTTCTGGAAAAAGAATCCGTCCAGTTGGGCGAGGGTGTTCAAGCTACCCCGTATTCTGTGCCCCATCGCGCGCATGGAGGAACGATATGTTTCCGGATAGAAGGTGAATCGGGATCTCTCCTTTGGGCTCCTGATGCGGATTCCTTTTCGGGGTGGGAGACGCCGTTGATAGAGTTGGTGGAAGGGGTGGACAGGGCGTATCTGGATGGTACATTTTGGAACAGAGACGACCTCCCCCGCCGATCCATAGAAGTCCCACATCCTTTTGTAGGAGAGAGCATCCAAGAAATGAAGAGATGGGGTCCTTCTCAGAGGGAGAAAGTGAGGTTTGTCCATCTTAACCACACCAATCCCCTCCTCAAACCCAATACTCCGCAGCGTCGTGCGCTTGAACGGGCGGGGTTCTCGGTGGCGAAGGAGGGAGAGTCCTTTGCGCTGTGACCACCGACAATGGGAAGAAGAGGGATTGCTAGGATGTCTCCCTATTCGGCAAGATATGCCTTGTCGGCAGGGAGGGAAGATGGACTTTAAGGCTGATTGGTGGATGATGGTTGGGTTGCCCGCGGGGTATGGAGAGGTGGTCTCTGTATCTGGGCGTGCCAATCCACCTAGGTTTTCAGTAGGCAATGGGATGGCATCACAATAGCGAGAGATGGCCAGGTCTTCGATGAATCTTCTTGAGGTAATGGAGAGGCTGTCGGAGGCTGCCGAAGGTGTGGTGGTGCCCAATGATCTATGGGTCTATAACCCGCTAAGGCACGCACAGACCTCCCATAATCTCTATTTGGAGCGGTGGGGAGAGGGGAAGAAAGAGGTCCTACTTGTGGGGATGAACCCTGGGCCTTGGGGGATGGTTCAGACGGGGGTTCCTTTTGGCTCGGTGGGGATGGTGCGGGATTTCTTGGGGATAGAGGAAGAGGTGTTTCGCCCCGAACGGGAACACCCAAAGCGTCCCGTCTTGGGGTTTTCTTGCCCTAGGGAAGAAGTGTCGGGGGCACGGCTATGGGGGTGGGTTAGGGAGAGGTGGGGCAGACCCAAGCCCTTCTTTGAACGGTTCTTTGTCCATAATCTCTGTCCCTTGGCATTTATGGAGGAGAGCGGGAAGAACCTCACACCCAACCTATTACCCTCTCCATCAAGGGAAGAGATAGCGCACGTGTGCCAAACGGCTCTTCGAGAGGTTGTAGCTGTGCTATCCCCAGAGTGGGTGGTGGGGATTGGGGTGTGGGCAGAACGACAAGCACAGATCGCATTGAATGGTCTAGATATAAACATTGGGCGGATTCTTCACCCCTCCCCAGCTAGCCCGGTAGCCAATAGGGGCTGGGCTCCACAAGCCGAGGCCCGATTGGATGCTTTGGGCATCCAGATTCCCTAGAAAAAGGGTGTCAACACAGTCTATTTGGCTACCAAACGAGCCTGAAGCTGTTTTGGGGAGTAAAATCCAACTATAGTCGTCGGTAGGAGGTTAGTGATGGAGTCTTTTGTTGTTCTCGTTTTTGCGATTGTTTTGATTCTTATGGGTGTCAAGACGGTTCCTCAGGGCAGGGAGTACTTGGTTCAGCGTTTTGGACGCTTTGTCAAGGTGTTGTCGCCGGGGCTCCATTTCATTATCCCGATATTCGATCGTATCGCTGCCAAGGTGAACATGAAAGAGCGTGTCTTGGACATCCCCACACAAGAGGTGATTTCTCAGGATAACGCTATCATTCAGGTGGATGGTGTTGTCTTCTTTCAGGTAATAGACAGCCCCAAGGCGGTCTATGAGGTCCACAACCTCAAGCGTGCCATCATGAACCTCTCTCTTACGAATATCCGGACGGTGATGGGTTCGATGGAGTTGGACGAACTCCTTAGCAACCGTGAATCGATCAACGCCCGCCTTTTACAGGTTGTGGACCTTGCCACCAACCCGTGGGGTATCAAGGTAACCCGTATTGAGATCAAGGATATCACGCCCCCAAGGGATATCAGTGAGGCGATGAGCAAGCAGATGAAAGCCGAGCGGGAACGGCGTGCTGTCATCTTGGAAGCGGAGGGTGTCAAACGCTCTAATATTCTCCGTGCAGAGGGTGACAAACAGTCTCGAATCTTGCGCGCTGAAGGTGAGAAGGAATACGCCTACCGCCTTTCCGAAGCGCGAGAGCGCGAAGCCGAGGCAGAGGCCAAGGCGACCCAAATGGTCTCCGAGGCGATAGCGAAGGGTGATGTGCAAGCAATCAACTACTTCGTTGCAGAGAAATATGTGGATGCCTTGAAGGAGGTTGCTTCTGCCCCTAACCAGAAAGTTCTTTTCATGCCCTTAGAGGCTGCTAGTGTGATTGGTGCTATTGGTGGTATTGGTGAGATCGCCAAAGAGGCGTTTGGCAAGAAAGGGGAGATATCCGGTTGACCTTTGACTTTGCCCATTTAACAGCCCAAAACTGGTTTACCATCGCCGTGGGGTTGGTGGTGCTGGAGATTCTTCTTCCTGGTACATTCTTGATGTGGTTGGGGATTGCCGCCGCCATCGTTGGGGGCGTGTTGCTCATCTTCTCCGACTTGGGTTGGGAGGGGCAGATTCTGCTCTTTTCGGTCTTTAGCGTGGCGTCTATTTGGCAGGGGCGTAGAGTTTTGGCCAAAGCGAAAGCGGCAGAACCGCCCACCACCCTGAACATTCGTGGCAAAGAGCATATCGGTCAAACCGTAAAGGTGGAAACCGCTATTGAAGGGGGTATGGGGCGGGTGCGGGTGCAGGACACCAGTTGGGTGGCATATGGCCCCGATTGCTCTGTAGGAACGATGGTGCGCATCACCGCGCTGGAGGGGAACGCATTCCGCGTCGTCTCCGCCACCCCCGACAAGCCCTAAAGGGCATCAGGAAAGGGTGCCCCCCAGCGGTCAGGCTGTGGGGTTGTCTTGAATCGTATCAAGTATGGACTTGGCGAGAATGCTTTGGATTCTCACCCATGCGGCCATTCGCTGGCTCGCCAAGGAAGATGGGTCATTGATGACCTCAAAAGAGGCTGTGATTTCAGGATAGAACGCTTCTAGAACAGATCCAAACAGGACCTCTTCTGCAAGGAGCACCCTCTCGTTTCGGGCACGCTCCACCGTAGGGCTTGGTTGAATCTAAGTTAGGAAGAGACCCTTTGGATAAGGGGAACTATGGAGAACAAACGGCGAAACGCTTGACAAAGCGCTCTAGAGCGTCTATACTAGTCTATAGACACTATGACCGATTACGCGCAGATGAGCGTCCCCCGGGACTACCGTGACCAAGCAAAACGGCTTAGGGAAGAGTTGGTGCGCCTAAAGGCAAGGGGCAAACCGCTCCCTCCCCAGTTGGAGCGTTTCCTCTCGGGTGCGGAGTGCCCCTACTGCGGAAATACCGATGTGGAGATTCCCCGGGGCATGTCACCTTTCGCTATCTGTGGGGCCTGCCAAGGCAAGTGGCATGTCGGCGAGGACGGCCAGGCCGGTCTGGATGGGAT
>JACNFQ010000014.1 GCA_014384545.1 bacterium
GTTCGCCGTATCGCACAGAATGCAGGACTTGAGGGTGCTGTCGTTGTGGAAAAAGTGAATGGGACGAAGGGCTTTATTGGGTTGAACGCCTTGACAGGCGTGATGGAAGATTTGATGGAGGCTGGAGTGATTGATCCCCTCGTTGTAACGCGGAGTGCACTCACCAATGCGGCTAGCATTGCGGCTATGGTTTTGACAACCGAGGTGATGATTGCTGAAATCCCTGAAAAGAGCGCTAGTGAAGGGATGCCCGGGGGCGGGATGGGTGGAGGCATGCCTGGAATGATGTAGGGCATCGCCCTCACCTCTTGTCGGCTCTCTCCCAAATTGGGTGGTGCCCCTATAGAATCGAACATATGCCACGTTGGTTTCTTTTTTCAGTACTTCTTTTGGGATCATGTGTTCCCAAGAGTTTCGTGGTGGAAGAAGGCGTCGGTGTTCGGTTTGTTCGCCCCGCTGGTTGGAGCTGTGAATCAACTTCCTCGTCCGATATCTCTCGACTTACTTGTTTAGAAGGCGGTAACGAGAGGTTCGTCGTTCTTTCTACTCCGGATGTGCGAGAGAGTACGGTCGTGGGTTCCGAGAGGACAGCCGATGAACTGAAGTTGAGGCTAAAGAGTATCCTTGATTTTACGGTGGATGCCGAACATCACTTTGTGGACGACCAATACGCGGTTCGTTTGTCTTACCAAGGAGAAGAGGGAGATGAGGGTGTGTGGTGGGTCGTTTTGGCAACGGAGTCGGCGACTCTTTTTCGGATGCATTTGATCGGGCGACCAATGGACGTGGGAGAGGGGTTGACACCGATGCCAGAATTCCGATTTACCGAGGCTTATCCCGTGACAGGAAAAGTGGGGCCGATCGTTTTGAGTGCGAGGAACTCTTCAGCTTTTGGGGTCTTGGTCTTGGGGCTGTTTCTCTTGTTGACGCTTGGGAAGAAGCTCGTTGTTGATTTACCTCGGTTGTTTCGGGAACCAGGGGATCTCTTTGCTGAGTTTGGTCGTGGTGAAACTGTTCTTTTCCCCCTTGCCCTTGTGCTTTGTGGTGTTTTCTTGATGGTGGGCGTATTGGGGCTTTTCCGAGACCAAGGTATGGTTATTCTGTCTGAAAACTTGGTGGATCCCGTTGTTTCTCAACTTCAGTCAGTCGTTGAGGGAAATGAGGCTGTTGATGGGGATCCCGTGAGAGCAGAGATGGTCTTGGATGGATTGCGAGGCTCTCTCCTTAGATTTTACAGGGGGTATCTAGATGACTTACTGTGGATGACTCCCGTGGTTTGGGTGGGTGTGTGGATTGTGAGTGGAACTTCACTATTCCTTGGAGGAAAGTCTTTTGGAGCCCAAGATCAAGCTCAGTGGAGGAGAACGCTTTTCTCATGTGCCTTGTTGTCTGGACCATCTGCTTTGATTGTGGGGGGTAGCATCTTGGGGAGTGTCAGCTCCTCGGCAGCCGTTCCAGCGACAGCTTTGTCGGTGGTAGGGGTTCTCTTTTTGATCGCTCTGGGATTGTGGGGTGCTGCAAGACTATTCCGTCTCACATTAGGGAAGGCGATGGGCGCTTGGCTCGTTGCCTTCTTATTCTTCGGGCTCGTTATGGGGGGTGCCATATACGGTGTATATGAGCCTTTTGGGAAGGAACTCACTAAGATATCCCGCCCCGATTACTCAGTGGTGGATGATCTCCGCCTTTTCTAGTCTATAATCCTCTGGTTTGCGATATTATCGTACTGTTCTCGCCATACTCCCTTTTGCCTTGGGAGGTTGTTTCCTTAATCTGGGGGTAGGGAAGACTGCGGCCGAGCAGACCAAACTCGTTCCTCTTGAAAAAACGAAAGAAGCGATTGATAAGACTCTTGAGGCATCCGCTTTGTTGCAGTTATCTAGTGACCCTTGCCTCCATATGCAGTTGAATGATGATGGGGGAAACCATGGGGTCATTCTTCCGCGGGTCGAGAACAGAGTCGTTATTTTAGAAGGAACGATTGAGACCAATTGGCAAAAGAAAGAAGCAGAAAGGTTGATGCGCTTGATTCCCAAAGTTCGTGATGTCGTCAATCGCCTTGAAGTGATTGGGGCAAAGGACGCGACAGAAGTCTGCGAGTTTATTGGATTTGGTCAAGAGGAAGAGGAGGAAGAGGAGGAAGAGAAAGAGACGGCAACAGGTTCGGGTGGACAGTTGGGAGGAACCCCACCTCCAGACCTTCCGATTTTTCCGGGGTTGGGAGGAGGAAAATGAGTATAAAGATGAACCTGCTGGTGGGGGTAGCCTTTTGGGCTTTGGGGGTCGTTGCTGCGGAGAGTGGAGCTTTTCGGGGTTTTGATGGTCAGCTCAGAGGTGTATCGTTGCTGACACGAGATTCGGTCGTCATTATTGAAACGGTAAAGAAAGACAACACACCTGGCATTACGGGAGATCCGTCATGGGGCGAGGTAGGCACTGGTTTCCTGATTGACAGTGAAGATGGTATTATTCTGACGAGTGCTCAAACGCTCCAGGATGCGTGGAAAATTCGAATCTTGTTTTCGGATGGGGTTTCACGAGAAGGTGTCGTGGTGGGCACCGATGTACCCACCGATATCGGTGTCGTCAAGCTTCTTCACCCTCGACCCACAATTCCTGCATTAGTGATTGCATCCGCCTCGGATTCTCGTGTGGGAGAGCCTATTCTCTCTATGGGTGCAGACCCTGCTGGAGAGATGTCCTATTCGATGGGAATCATCTCTGCCAAGCCCCTTTATGGAGATGCAGCCGAAGGCGACCTATCTACTTTTCTTCAATATGACGCTTCCTTGAATGGGGGTATGCAAGGAGGTCCTCTCCTTTCCCTTCGGGGCGATGTGGTAGGGATGGCTACCTTTGCAGCGATGGCACGGTCGGAGATGTTCTTGAACTTTGCTGTGCCTGCATCATTGTTGCGTCAAGTGAGTGATGGAATCGTAGAGAGGGGCTATTACCTCCATCTGGTTTGGGGTATCAATCCCGTGGAACCCTCGGAGGCGATTCGAATGAGTCTAGGAAGGGAGGAAGGAGGCGTCTATCTTCCGGGTGTTTCCCAAGGGGATAGTGCGGATGAAACGGGGCTGAAGGGAGGCGATTTCATCCTTGCTGTTGATGATAACACGAGCAATTCCACAGATGAGTTTTGGCGTCAAGTGGCAGGGTGGACACTCCAGACGGATGAAGAGTTGTTAGCGCATGAACTGACGATTTGGCGAGATGGTCAAAAAGAGACGATATCGTTCGTTCCTGTTCGCCGAGTTGTGGAGTAATACCGATGAAAAAAAATATATTCTTGCTTTTATTTATGGGCTTCATTGCTGGGGAAGGACTCACCTGGGAGAGTGAAGTGGCTGAAGCTGTAAACGGTTCGGTTACTGTATATGTCGGTGCTGAAGGGTTCGTCGCTCGGTCTGGTCTTGCTGGATGGCTGGCTGGCTGGCTGGCG
>JACNFQ010000005.1 GCA_014384545.1 bacterium
AAAAGGAGTGTGATCAGCAACTATTCCTTCATCAGATTCTCCACTATGACCTTCCTAATCATGAACTGGGCCAGCACCTCTTTAAGAGGCATCTCTTTGGCTAATTTTTCTTTCAGCAGCTGAAACTGACCCAAACTCTGCAGAACGGCCTTCGAGCTGTTCATTGTCTGTTCCATCTCCCCTGAAAACGTGGCGTTTCCCACCCTACACCTTCGTGGACTTCTTTTGGGAACCAAGTAATAGCAACACTCTCTGATTGCTGATCCCCCATACGAAAGAATGTCAGGGCAAGCGCCCCAACGAGGATGAGGAACACCTTATCCTGGTGAAAGATGGCCACGGAGGGTGATTCCCTCATCATCTATCACTTGCTCCCACACCCATGGAAGACCTCGTGTTCCCGGCATGCGCCCCAAGACTTGGTCGCGGAATTTCTTTGGTAAGTTCTTCAGTAACCAATCTGTAGGGAATATTTTGAGTCGAATCTTACCTGAATCTTCAATGAAAAACTCAGCAGGTATCATCCTCTCTTTCCCCTTGCGTACGGTCACCAATTGAAACTGACCTGCGACCCTAGAAAGGGAGACCGTTTCTGGGCGAAAAGGTCCAGGTAGGAGCTGATCAACGACGACTTGGAGGCTCTCTTCTAAATCGGACCAATTCATCCTCATCGTCAACGAACCCGCCCCTGCAGAAACGGGAAGATGTCTTGCTAAAGGACCGGGACCTTCAAGACGGAACTCCATATCGTGGACGATGAGTTCAAGATCTCTTACTTTGAGCCGACCCACCATCGCTGTCGGTGCCCTAAGCTCAATCATCTCCACAGTGGGTGGCGTCTCTTTCATATTTATGATTGCCAAAGCATCAATCTCTGTGGGTATTACATCAGCCAGCGCTGCAGCTCGAATGCTCTCTTCAAGCGTTCTCTCTAGTCGAATCCACCCCATCCCGCGCCCCCCAAACCAAACCAGGGCAATCAACAGCGTAAATGCAAGCCAATGTTGAAAAAACTCTTTCATCGTACCGAAACCTCCCACCAAACCAAATCCGCAGCAGCGACTCCACCAGCATCACCTGCCAACTCGGATACACCACTCTTAATCTCATCCGCCTCAAACCCCTCTACGAAACCTGAAAGGTGAATAAAGGCAACAGACTCTATCGTATCAAGAACGAAGCCTGTCTCTAGATCTGGGTCATTAGAGAATTGATCAACACCTCCATCTCTGGATACGAGAAACTGGAGCGAAAGTTCGTCAGCACCCAACAAGAATTCGTCCAAAAGGAGAGTAAACCGGATGGCATTATTTACGGGCAGTTCCACACCTTCTCCAAGGGGATTCATGGAGAGAACAGTCGTCTCGTCGTCCCACCAATCTTCAATACTAGACTGGAGTGGCATCGCCAAGATACGGTTGACTTCTGCCACAGATCCACCCGCATCCAACCCCACTTCTACGCCCCCTACCCCATGGAGAAAGTCCGGTGCAGAAAGGAGAACTGGGTCTCCTGTGTAAAGTAAGTACTCTGTCCAATACCTCCCCCTATCAATCCCTGAAACGACAGGTAGAGGTCCGGTTCCTTGAGCAACCCCCATCCTCAACAACGCACCCGTGGGGGCACCCTGAGGGAGTGGATCAGCGAGAGTAATGACCATCCCCACAGGGTCAATCTCGATGATTTCTGTGGAGAGATCCGAAATCGTGGGATCAGAAACGGTCACCGCCATCTCCTTGAATAGCCCATCTACCGAAGGAACAGTTACCGTCGTTGCTCCACTTGGAGATGCACCGCTCGTTCCGACTTGAGCTCTGGGAACCATCAGTGCTACAAAGTAATAGTGGTTTGTGGGTTGAACAGTCGAGCGAAAAACGACCGTAATATCCATCCGTAAGACTGGTGGAGGTGGCGGACCCGGGAGATTGGACTTGGCACACCCCACGAAAGGAAGGAGGAACAAGAAAAGAATCCGCATCAGGATAGTCTAGACGATGCCCAAACGCCTTAGACTTTTTATAAGCCCCTTGGCTTCACTTTCCGGGGATAGGTCCACAGATGGATCGGGATTTGGTAATCTCAGAATCTCATTCACCACCCTCTTCATCTGCTGTGGCGATGTATCCCAATGCCACCCCCTCCCCGCACCTTCCCTCTGAAGTAATTGACCATCTTCGTTTCCAAGAGGTCAAGTGAAGGGTAGGACGACCAGAGGAGAGGTAATCAAAGGTCTTTCCCAAGACTTGGATTGCCGAACCACCCAATGAAAGGAGGAATCGGCATGAAGACATCTCTTCGCGTGCCTGTTCGGGAGAGATCCAATCATCAAGGACGACAGCTCCTGAAGTATGTTCCAAGACCCATTCTGAAGCGTCTTTACCCAAGCCTCGAAAGAAGAGGTGTAGCCCTCTCTCCCTAAGTGCTTCCTCCAAAGATGCAATTCGAGGTTGCAGCCAGTCTCGATGGGTCTTACGCAAGGAGCCAAAATACCCAACCTTGGGCTCTATTTTCTTGGGAGAAACAGCGGGGGGAACTCCCGGAAAAAGCAACCTAATCTCTTTCCCAATCTCCTTTCCCAGAGCAAGAGTCTCCTTTTTGTCGGACCAAGTTGTACAGACCATGGCTACCTCTCTCGCCCACCGAATCCAAGAAGGGCGATGGAGCAAATCCCTCAGACGGCGAACACCTCTTCCCCCTGGTACTAGTGGATTAGGTTCCATCATCCAAAGGACTGTTTTTTCCGGGCATATCTTCTGAACACCCTCAATGAGGACGGGGAAATCATGACAGAGAACGACATCGGGCTTGAATCGTGAAACAGCCTCTTGAATCCCACTATGGGCGTGGTGTCGATGGGGCCATCCTCCTCCCCAAGGTGTCAAGAAAGAGATGAGTCTAATAAGGGGGCGCAACGGAAGAGGATAATCCTTCCGTCTAGGAGCATGAAAAGAGAAAGAGTCCCATCTCTTGGGTGTCTCTGCTTCTGCCCACATCGGTGGTCGCCCATAGAGAATCCCTACCTTCACCCGTTCAACGCTCTCAATCCCCCCCAACAATCGCTCAAAAAAGAGAGAGGTGGAATCCCCTTGTGGTACAAATCGTGGAAGGGCGACAAGGAGGCGAAGGGGAGAATCCATAAGATTAGATAGGGGTACTCTCTTTATCCTATTCGCTGAAGCACCTAGAAGAAAGAAGTTTAGGATACCTCCCTAACATGACATCTCCATTGCTTGTACAGATTGTTCCTCGTCTAAAGACAGGTGGAGTAGAAACCGGTGTGTTGGAATTAGACGATGCTTGGACCGATTCGGGGGGGAGGAGTTGGGTCCTTTTCCAGGAGGACCGAGAGGAAGTTGCATCAAGACTAAAGGGACGGACTTTTTCCTTGCCTGTGGGGGGAAAATCACCCTTTTCTATTCTCA
>JACNFQ010000081.1 GCA_014384545.1 bacterium
CGCCACTTCGGTTTGTGGGATAATGCCCCCCACCAGCCGAAGTGGCGGAATCGGTAGACGCGCTGGACTCAAAATCCAGTGACCGCAAGGTCGTGTGGGTTCAAGTCCCACCTTCGGCATCTTTGCAACCCAGATTCAAGAGTGACTTTTTTTCTGGGATCCTTTTCCCGAAGCCGTTTCTCCCTTCAACGAAGAGCGCGCGGACGTCATCAACTTCTCCTTTTAGGCGGGCGACGCCCAAGGACATGCTCTCCCAGGACGGGTCCTTCGATGTGGTCTTCAACGACGCGTATGCCCAAGGCACCTGATTAGGCAAGGTCTCAAAACGGTCTAGACGACCGACAAAGATCGGTGGGGGGGGGTCACATGCTATACTCTATGATATGAGGTCTCTTGTTGGCGTAGGCTTCTTGGTCTTGAGTGCGGTGGTTGTCTTGGGCTCTACGTGGGCACCGCCTTCGTGGACTGGGGTAGAGTCGCCTGCGCTCCGCTTACTTGGCAGAGAAGCACAAGGCGACCAGCCTGTGGGTAAGGAGGCAAATCTCCGGTTGTGCCCGCCTGTTTTCTGGAGGAATTCACACACCCCTTTCTTCGGACGAAGAGAGTGGCTGCTCCGATGAAGGTTGTCCGGGACTTCCTCGATACGAGCCCCATCTTCAAGGCACTTCCATTGAGAAGATCGGGGTGACTTCATGCTGTGTTCAGTCAGGTCCGGAATGCGAGGCAGAAGTCTGGGTTTTGCGGAGGTGGTATCACGATAGTTGTATCCTTGATGAATCGGTTTGTGATGCGGAAGTGGGCAGCGAAGAGCTTTGCATCGTTAAGTCGTCTGGGGCGATGTGCGCTTATCCCAGGGAGACTGGGCAGATCTTTGTCAAGAATTGCAGAAATCCTGTCAATGGATTGAAGTGCTGCCACTGCCTCACCCATTCTGGCGACCCAGATTGCGACCCCTCGTTCTGTTGTCTGGAACCGGTTGGGTGGTGGGAAGAGCCCGAGAAGAATCCCCTGATGGGGGATGTAGCCTGCACCTGCCCGGACCTTTGTTGCCCTCGTGGGGGTGATTAGTGATGGGGGCTTCCTCCACCAGGCGACTCTTGCTCTCTTGCTCCGTTCTGGCTGCTTTATCTGGGTGTGTTCCAGAGAAGGGTCCTAGGATCTTAACGGATCCTTCAAGTTCAACGCCTGCCTCTCAGATTCCCGTTTCAGTGGATTGGTCCTGTGAAAGAACGACATTCCCCGGGTGCTCCCACCTTCAGCCGGGGTTCAATGCAGAGGATCCCATGGCTCGAAGAGTGGCTGGCAACCTCTCGATGCTCGCCCTTGCCCTCATGGTGGCGGTGGAGCAGGGACGCGATGTGGGAGAGTTGGTTAGATTCAAAGAGTCGCCTGAGTTTGAAGCCGTCAACCTGTGGAACCCTTATCAGGACGAGGGAGGCTTGCTTGAGGCGGGACCACCCCGGGCTGGCGCTCCTGATGGGTCCTCCTTCTTTGAGGTGTCCTTGGCTTGGGAGGGTCGCCGGTTCCTCCATGCAGTGACCAAGGATGCTGTCATCTCAGTGAAGGTGTCCATCAGTCTCCCTTCCCTTGAGGATCTGCCACCTGGCGCTTTGGAGGAGGGGATGGGGAGAGTGGAACTCCCCTACCCGCCTATTCCCCAAGAGGAGGACCCAGCCTTGGCCGCCTGCCGCATCATCGGGAAGGTCGCCTTCCATGCCCGCCCTTCGTTGCCAATACGTGGGGTGGCAGCCGACCCCCTCCCAGATGCCACAGGATTGGAGGACCTCAAGACGAATTGGCGGTTGTGGGATCCTGAGACCTTCTTCTCTGACAGCCCCATTCTCCCCGAGAATGTCTCGCTTCATCCGGGTTTGACATGGCCAGGCCCCTTTACCGACTGCCACACCTCGGAGGGGTCGGTATGGAAGAGGGGAACGCCTCTAGAGAAGGGGGTGTTCTCGCGGCTAGAGGAGCTTGGTCTTTTGGGAGACCCAAACCCCTAAAGGCAAGACGCTGAGGAGCCCCCGCCTAACGGGTAGAACGAGATCCGTTAGGGCGACCATCACTTTAGGGCAAGGCTTGTGGCTTGGAGAGCCAAAATCACCGACCTAACGGAGAGCCACAACCCCCAGCCTATCGGTCTTAGGGGGGGCGCCTGGGCTAGGCCTTGGTGGTGAGGTCGCGGGGGCCGGTGTAGACCAAGCGGGGACGCATCAGGCGATTGGATGCCTTCTGCTCCAGGATATGGGCGCACCATCCAGAAACACGACTCATCGCAAAGATAGGGGTGTAGATATCCAGCGGGATGCCCATGCTGTAGTACAGGCTAGCCGAGTAAAAATCAACATTGGGGTCAATATCCTTCTTGGCTTTCATGACCTCCACCATGCGGTCGCTCATCCTCAGCCACTTTTCGTCTGCACCCCTCCCTATCATCCCCACCGAAAGTTCCCGTAGCACTTTAGCACGGGGATCGAAGACCTTATAGACGCGATGACCAAATCCCATAATGCGCCTTTTGTGGGCAAGGGCGTCGTCCACAAACGCCTCGGCTTCGTCTTCGCTGCCAATTGTGAGGAGCATCTCCATCACGCGGCTGTTCGCTCCACCATGGAGGGCTCCCTTGAGCGTGCCGATGGCGCTGACGACCGCCGAATGGAGGTCGCTCATTGTGCTGGTCGTAACGCGAGCACTAAATGTGCTGGCATTGCAACCATGGTCTGCGTGGAGAGTAAGGCAGGCATCAAAGACCCGCACGAAATGGTCGTCGGGTTCTTCGTCCCGAATGGATCGCATAAAGTACCTTGCCATATCATCATTGGGGTTGTTATCTAAAGGGGGAAGTCCCTCTCGAATGCGGTGAAAGGTCGCAACCGCAGCACCCAACTGACCAATGAGCCGGAAGGATTTCGCTCGGTTCGCTTCCACGCTGTCATCCTCCGAAGCGCTGTCTATCCCTCCCAAGAGGCTTACTGCCGTGCGGATGGCGTCCATCGGATGGGCGTCTTTGCACGCCTCCAATGCGGCCACCACTGCGGGGGGCAAGGTGCGAGAAAGAGCGATCTGTTCCCTCAGAGTTTCCCGTTCGTCGGCGTCGGGTAGAACCCCGAAAAAGAGCAAAAAGACAGTATCCTCAAAGGTGCGATTCAAAGCGAGGTCCTCAATGGTATAACCTCTGTAAATGAGTTCACCCTTTTGACCATCTACACTGGAAAGTTTACTCTCTCCGATATGGATTCCTTCTAGTCCTTGGTTCATTTCAACCATGATGTGTATCCTCCAAACTGTTCCGTGGGGATTCTAGAGGAAGCCCCTCGGTTCCAAGGTCTGGAAATGGTGGCGATACCTCTCTATTGACGGATTACGATGGGGTGCGTGGACAACAGTTATGATTTTGTGGTTGTGGGTGGGGGATTGGTGGGGCTTTCTACCGCCCGAGCACTCCTCACTCGCCACCCCACCTCCAAGGTGGCTCTCCTTGAAAAAGAGGACGGCGTCGCCAAACACCAGTCGGGGAGGAACTCGGGCGTGGTCCATTCAGGCATCTACTATGCTCCAGGCTCTCAAAAAGCCCAACTGACAGAAAAGGGCAAGGTTGCATTGGCATCGTATTGTCGCGAGAAGAAGATCCCTTGGCGAACTGTAGGAAAACTGATTATCGCCACAACGCCTGAAGAGGTGCCGGCGCTGGAGGGACTATACCAGAGAGCCAAAGAAGACCCTGTAGGCGAAGTGCACCTCTTGGATGGGAGCGGGATTCGTGGGGTGGAGCCCAAGGGGTCAGGGTTGGTCGCTCTCCACTTGCCCGATAGCGCCATTACCGAATACACTCGGATTGCTAAGGCGATCGCTACGGACTTGTGGGAAGCTGGCGCAACCGTTCTCTACAACCACGAACTACACAATGCCACTCTCAAGAAAGGGGAATGGCACTTGGAGACATCCCAGGGGGTCGTGAACGGAGCCTACTTTCTGAACACCGCTGGACTCCAAGCCGATAGGTTGGCGTGGGTGGCGGGCGCCAACCCCTCCGTTCGCATCTTCCCATTCCGCGGGGAGTATTGGCGTCTCAAGCCCGAATCAAGCATCACCAAAGCGCTTCTCTATCCTGCACCAAACCTAGGAATGCCTTTCTTGGGCGTTCATTTCACACCAGAGATGGATGGTGGAACCCTTCTTGGACCCAACGCCCTACTCGCCTGGCACCGCGAAGGATACGAAAGGGGAATGGTAGAGAACCGCCAGATTGTGGATGCCCTAAGTTGGACAGGGTTCTGGTGTTTGGGTGGGCGCCATCTACGGGCAGGGTGGGAGGAGTGGAAGCGCTCTCGCACGGCTCAAGCCGTTGCGCATTCAGCCCGACGACTCGTTCCATCTCTCCCCGACAACGCCCTCCAAAGGGCACTTTCGGGGGTGCGTGCCCAAGCGGTAGACCAAGATGGAAACCTCGTGAATGACTTTGTGGTGGAGGAGTCCCCTCAGGCGCTCCACCTTCTGAACGCCCCCAGTCCCGCCGCCACGGCGTGCCTTGCTATCGGGGAGTACATCGCTAAGATGCTTCCATAAAGACTTGCCTTCAGCGATATCCATACCGACTGTGAAGGCGGCTGGGTACCTTCTGATTTTTGCTTTTCGGGGCGGGCTGACCACTCCTACGGGATTGAGGTGGCGAAGCAGAGGGCTGCACCCAGAGATGTATTACGGAGGGGTTGAAGGCGCGTGAGAAGGACTCTTTGGCGGAGGAGATAAGAGCCTAGTGCCCGGATGGAGGGGCTGGGTGCACGAAGATCGACCAACCACCCTCGCGCCATTCAGTCGTTACTTCGGCTCCGCCTGTCTGCATCGCCAAGATTCTGAACGCGTCCTCCACTGAGCCAACGAAATCAATCGCTACGGCGTGCTGTGGCATCGTTTCGCAGACATGCTCCCCCATCTCCTCTCCCCTCTCTGCCTGATAGGTGCAGGAGTAGAAGAGGTCAGGATCCACCCAGAGGGATACATCGGCAGAATGAGCCACAGATTGCATTGCGCCCAAGAGGGGCATCGCCTCCTTGATTGTGAATCTCATGCTTGGGAGGGGGATTGGTGGCTGTTCGGCATCCGTGCTGTTTTGACCAGCTAAACCTCCTAAGAAAATCAAGCAAAGAACAGGGATCAATCCCATCCAAGTCTCTTTCATAAATCCTCCCAATCTCCCCAACGACCTACAGTTGAATCCCAAGAGAGGAGAGTAGGGTAAAGAGAAGAACATCCGACTCTTGAACTGTGATGACGGTCTCTGAATCGCTGGAAAAGGAACCTCCGGTTGCAGCGGCTAGGGCGGCGATAATGTCCTTCTTCGTGCCATAGAAGTCCACAGATACTTTGTGGTTCCCAAAGGTGGAGCATAGCACTGGAAAGGGGTCGGGAACGGGACCACACCAGCAGTGCGTGGCACAGCCGGTTTGAAGACAGATGATACAGACCGCCCCTCCCACACCTTCACATGTTATTGAGCATCTGCAGGATGAACCAGCGTCGCAATTGTAGGTTGTTGAGATCTCAAAAGCCTCCCTAGAAATCATTATACACACATTTGCGTACAGGTGGCATCTCTGGAGCATGGAGACCACATCCCCGTTGGGGGAGGCGGAGACGCGCGAGTGGGCGGCGAACGGTGGCGGCGGTTCGCGTTGGGGGCGACACTGTCCCGCCCCCTCTTTCTTGGGCGGTGATCGCGGGGGAAGGAAAGGGATCCGAAGGCCTCCCCCGGGCATCGTTGCTGGTGGTGGGCTGGACGATCTTGGTGTGGCAGTCACCGCATCTCGCCTACGCCATCACCTGGATCGGGGTCGCTGCCCTCGTCCTGGCCTATGGAGTTTGGGGAGTGACTAGGAGGATTCGGGGGAAGCGAGGCTCTGTTCCTGTGCTGAAAGAAATGTGAGGTTTGAATACCTCTTGTGGCGAAGAACTCCCCCAGATGATTTGCGGGGGGGGCGTACCCTATAATGCTGGCGTGCAGACGATAATCCTGACCTTTTCCCTTTCGTTACTATTGGTGGGTCCTGCACCTATGCAAGACGATCCAACCACGCCCGGTGCAGCGATCTGTCCTGCCCAGGTGCTCGCTGGAGGTAGTTGCGGCTGTTGCCAAATCAACAAGTTTGAGAGTGCGGGGATAAACAGTTTCACCCTGTGGTATGACTGCACGGCCCATGAAGGGTGGTGGGGGTGGGAGGATTCCATCCCACCAGGGCATGCAACGTGTGGCTTGCAGATCAGCACGAGGAATGTTGGATTCCAATACTTCAAGGATCCAAGTGGGATGTTGTGAATTGCTCCGAGATGGGACAGCAAATCAGCCAAGTCGAGGCTTGTGCCACCAGCGAGTTCGAGGATCCTGGGGACGATCCCCGTTGCACATCCTGCAATTGAGCCTAACGGGGAGGAGACGAAAAATGGACAAGAACAGACATCGAAGAGCGGAAGGGCTTGGGAGAAAGGGACTTTTGTTGCTTACGACTTTGCTCCTCGCTTCCTGCGGAGTAGAGCCCTTCGTGTTCAGCATCGCGGTTGAGCCGGGTGGTGCGGTAAGCATGCACTGGGTAGAAAAGGGGGTCATCAACCCCAGCCTCAATGACGTTTGCGCCACGCCATCCCACCACGACAGGCCCGTCGCCTACTTCGAATCCCGCGGTATCGATGGCACCTTTTCCTCCTGGGCTGAGGAGAAGGGTCCTTCACAAGAAGAGGGGCTCATCAACTGCTGGGTCCACGGTAAGATCGACTACGCCACAACGGAGGATTGGTCGCGGCACTTTGCGGAGATCGAGGCGGACTTCCTCTCCGACTGGCATCTGGATACCGAGGACCTCTTCATACCGCCCCTGCCGGGATCCTTGGAGAGATCGGTGGGGGAGGACGGCGCCCTGACCGTCGTGGTGGGGACAGAGACGATGAAGACCCTTCTGGAATTGACCCGCTTGAAGGGTTCCCTGATGGAGATTCGCTTGAGGCTCCCCTGTGCCGTTGAGAGCCTCACGCCGGGTCTTGGCGTCCAGGAGGAGGAAGGGAAGGTCGCGGTGTGGAGGTTCAGGGTGTCTCCAGGGCAACCGGTGGAGGTCACGGCCCGGACAGCCCCCGGGTGCGAAGTGCCTCCTGTGCCGCCCGCCTAGCCGTCCACCAGCCCCTCTCCACTCCCGTGCTCTGCGCGCATCTCCCCTTCCGAAGAGCCCACGTCGGAGACCCGCGCCCAGCAAGACCTGTTCTAGCCCCCGGGCTAGGGGGGGTGGTGGAGGGGTCCATGTCTTTAGTATACAAGCAGTGGCGGGTCGGTAGGAGGGGATGGCGCACTGGAAGGAGAGCGTGAACCCCGGGGAGCCCAGCGGATACGCTGGCGCAACGTGCCTTCCCATCGGGGAGCACACCGCTAGGATGCTCCTGTGAAGATCCTCGCCTTCAGCGATATCCATACCGACTTTGAGGGCGCGGAACGCCTAGCTGAACTCTCAGGAGAGGCGGATGTCGTGGTGGGGGCGGGGGACTTCTGCGCCGCCCACCACGGGCTGGAGGAGATGATCAAAGTGCTGGGAGCGATAGAGACACCCTCGCTGGTCGTCCCCGGCAATAACGAGACCGACACCGCCCTTCGTGCCGCCACGGCCTCCTATTGGCCCTCGGCCAGAGTACTCCATGGCGAGGGGACGGTCTTGGGCGGCGTGCCGTTCTTCGGATTGGGTGGCGGCATCCCCACCACGCCTTGGGGCTGGAGCCACGACTTGACAGAGTATGAGGCAGAGGCGTTGCTGGAGGAGGCGCCCGCTGGGGGTGTTCTCATCCTCCACAGCCCTCCCAAGGGGTATGCGGACGGGCGTGGCGGGGGGCATTTCGGGAGCGAGGCCATCCTCGCCGCCATCCAGAGGCATACGCCCCAGTGGGCGTTCTGCGGGCATATCCACGAGTGCTGGGGAGAGGAGCATCTCATCGGGGCCACCCATCTCCTCAACTGCGGCCCGTCGGGCCGCTTTGTCACATTGGGCGAATAGACCGGCTTACCATAAAATCTCGGAGGTTGACTCCTCATCTTCGTAGCAGAGAGAGGAGCATTCCCTGCGCTGTCAATCGGTTCGCTGGATATGCGTACGAATCTTTACAAGAACGGTGATATCATCGGGGGGAACAAAATGGGAACAAACGCCCGACAGATCCTCCATGTGGACATGGACGCCTTCTTTGCCTCCATCGAGCAGCGGGAGAACCCCGTTCTGCGCGGTAAACCCGTCCTTGTGGGTGGGGGCCGCCATCGGGGCGTGGTGGCGGCGGCATCCTACGAAGCGCGTCCCTTTGGCATCCGGAGCGGGATGCCCACCGCCCATGCCCTCCGGCTTTGCCGGCACGCCATCCTCATCCGCACCCCCAGTTGCTCCTATGCGGGGGTGGCCCAGGAGATTCGGGGGGTGTTCCACACCTTCACCCCGCGGATAGAGAGCACCTCCCTCGACGAAGCGTATCTGGATATGACCGGGACCCAACGTCTTTTCGGCGCGGTGGAGGGAAGCGCCCAGCGGCTCAAGGAGAGCGTCCGCCGCGAGACAGGGCTGGCGTGCACGGTGGGCATTGGCCCCAACAGGCTCTTGGCCAAGATGGCCTCCAATCTCGCAAAACCGGATGGACTCCTTGCCCTTCACTACGCTTCAGCCAAAGTGCGGTTTGCCCCCCTTGCCCTAGAAGCCCTCCATGGGGTAGGGCCAGCGATGGCGAACCGTCTCAGGAGGATGGGGCTGGATACCCTAGGGGATTTGATGGAGGTGCCCCAGCGGGTGCTGGAGGGGCATTTGGGTCCGGCGGGCGTCCGGCTTTGGCAGCGTGCTCAGGGGTATGGCGAAAGCCGGGTGACGGTTGCGCGCCCCTCCCAATCCATCAGCAGGGAACGGACATTCTTTGCCGACAGCGTCAAGCGGGCGGCGCTTGAGGGGGTGCTGAGCGGGCTGGCCCAAGACGTCGCGCGCGCCGCCCGCAGGAAGCTTCTCCAAGGCAACGGGGTTTGGATCAAGGTGCGATACGGCGGTGGGTTCCATACGATCACCCGTCGCCCCACGCTCTCTTTCCCCACCGCCTCCACCCGCGCCATCCGCGCCTCCGCGCTCTCCCTCTTCGCCAAAGTGCCCTTGGGGCAGGGCATCCGCCTCTTGGGGGTGGGGATGGGTGGGTTAGGGCAGGAGGGGTTGGCACAGGGGCATCTCTTCCCCCCGAAGGGCGAGAGGAGGGAAAGCGCTCTGGACAAGGCATTGGACCGCATCGCCCAGAAGCACGGCCCCTCCGCCCTGCGATATGGCGGAACGCCCGCGCTGCGTCGCCGGGAGGGATGAGAATCGGGGCATGTGCGGACGGTACACCCTCTCAGCAAGCCGTGAGGCGATGATGGAGGGGTTCAAACTCATCATCCGCCCTCAGATCCTTCACCCCCGCTACAACATCGCTCCCAGCCAGCCCGCCGCCGTTATCACTCCTTCGCCCCAAGGAGGTCGCGCCCTTGACTTCATGGTGTGGGGGCTCATCCCCTCGTGGGTAAAGGATCTCTCCCGCTCCCACGCCCCCATCAACGCGCGGAGCGAGACTGTCGCCACCAAGCCCTCTTTCCGCGCCGCGTTTCGCCACCGCCGCTGCCTCGTCCCGGCCGACGGCTTCTACGAGTGGGGATTGGCGGATGGGCGCAAGCGTCCCCATCACTTCAAACGGAGGGATGGTGCCCCCTTCGCCTTAGCTGGAATCTGGGAGAACTGGATGGATGCCTCCGGGACGGAGATCCACTCCTTCGCCATCCTTACTACCGAGCCCAATCCCCTCGTCTCCCCCATCCACCACCGAATGCCCGTCATCCTTCCTCCTTCAAGCCACGAGCGCTGGCTGGCGCCCGATCCCCTGGAAAGCGCCGAGGCTGGCGAACTCTTCCTCCCCTTCCCAGCCCAGGAGATGACTGCCCACGCCGTCAGCGATCACGTCAACAACCCCGCCCACGACGACCCCCTCTGCATCGCCCCCGTCCCCTAGCCCAACTAGGTCGGGGTACTAGCGCGGGAGCAAGTTTGTCGATGTTGTGGATTTCATGAGCATCGCTGTTTCTGATGCCGGGATACCCCATATGTCCAATCTTGACATTCCAGATCGGGATCTAGGGTATGCATGGCGACCAGTAGACAACTTGGATTACGGAAACAGTTGACGCAGCGGGGAAAGTAAGGGCGAAACTCATCTGCATTGGGAGTGAGGGAACCTATGTCTGGTGCCCATAGTATGGTGTTCTTGGATGGTAGGACCTTGGAGGAACTCTTCAACAACCGCGTGTGAAATGCGCGCATGAAGACGACCGCTTCTTTGCCTATTGTTGGTGTGTGTAGCTTTGGGCAATTCCCCCTACCCTCTCTTGCAGATCGCTTTCGCGAGGTGCCGTTCCGGTTGGATATGTCGCTTTACCCTTTGTCCTAGGCTCTGACGGTTTGAGGTCCCTCTCCGTAAGAGCTCCATCCCCTGTTCTTGATGATGAGGCAGGGCACCGGGAACCAGACCAAGTTGCCCCAAAGTCTCAATACGGTCTAGAAACGATCCCTAGGGGGGGGTGCCGCTTCATTGCGGTATGATTTGATTTGTGAGGTCTTTATGCGGGTTCTTGGGTCCTGTTGCGGGGTTACCTGTTCTCCTCGGGTTGATGTGGGTTCCTGGTGGTGGTCCAGCCGGTTTGAGATCCCTTTCCGTAAAAACTCCAACCCCTGTTCTTGGCGATTGCAAAGGGGGAAACGGGGGCTTGCTCCTGATTGACGCAAACCTTGACTGTGACTGCGACCAGCCAGGTTGTGGTGGCGAGGCGTGCACAGAATACGAGTTGGAGACGGCGTCTGTCGTCGATGTGGACCCAGGTCTGATCACCTGTTGCGAAGACATTACGGCAACCCCTTGTTCGCCTGTCATCAAGAGGATAACGCGTCAGTATATCTGTGACGGTGTGACCAACCGCGCATGTGAGGGGTTTGGTTGTGGTGCCCTTTTCCCTTACTCTGAGCAGCAGAACAACGGACAGAACCACGCTTACAGACCCCGGCGCACTATAGAAGTGACTTGGGATTGCAGCCAATGCAGAGACGGCGGCGGGTGCGGGGGGGCTTGTTGTGTTCGGATCAATCCCCAGCAGATACTTGACTGGATTGAGCAGTCGGGACTGGATGTGGGAGAGAATCCTGATCCTGCAGGCGGGGTCTGTCTAGAGAAACCATGCAATGTCTGCTGTAGTGATTCTTGAATGGAAGCAGGGAGGATTGTTCAGAATTCGGTTGGAAGTGGTATCAGGGCACTCCTTCCACTCTGCCTCCTATTTGGGTCTATCGCTCCCGGTTGCCACCGTGGGAATCGCACTGAGTCGCTAAGCCCCGTAAGAGTGAATACCGTCAGCGAGCCTGTCGCCGTCCACCAACAGTTCCACAACCCTTCGGCGGCTTATCTGACACCAGGATTCAGCGAGGAAAGTTCCAGCTCGCGGCGGATGGCTGGAGGGCTGAACGCCCTTTTCACGGCTTGGTGGGAGGTCTCCAAATGGATGCCTGCCCCCAGTGGGTCCGCTGGATTGGTAGTTACGCCCGAGTACCAGGCATTGAACCTATGGGATCCTTACACGGACCGCCCGGCGGTTTTAGGCGATGGGGAACCCCCTTCTGATGCTCCCCCGGGGAGTTTCTGGATGTGGGAAGAGCCTCATTGGAACACGCTGCTTGCACAAGGAGGTGTCAAGGCGCAGTGGTTCGCAGCCGGCACAGAGGAAGTGATGCTCAAGGTCTCATTCCGACGGTACGACAAGGCGGGCATGCATGCGGAACTGGCATGGGATTCAGGAAAGACCGCCTCTCCCAGTCTGTCTGTTCCCGAGGGGAGGCGAGAACAACTTGCGTTCTGCACCGTTCTAAGCGAACTGGTGTTCAGATCTCTCCCCCTTTGGCCCTATGAGTCTCATCTTCCCCTTGAGCGAGAAGCGGTCAAAACGATAGAGGATCTCAAGGCGTTCTGGTGGCTGTGGGACTCTGAGGCGATGTTGGCGGGAGGTCTCTTCGGAGAGGCTGACTTAGTCCTTTACGGGGACAGCCGCCTGGTGGATGTTGACTGTCAAACCGAGGAGGGTTCAATTTGGAACTGGGCCAAGACGGAAGGGGAAAGACGAATCAAGTCCGAATATGCATTAGCCCCGCCCAAGTAGGTTCTTGAAACTCGCCAAGACCTCCAGATGAGGAAGGATGTGACAAGGCTCCACTTTCAACCTCTTCGTGTCGAACCGATGACTACTCACATCGTCAGCGATCACGTCAACAACCCCGCCCACGACGACCCCGTCTGCGTCGCCCCCGTACTTTGATTATGTCCTGATCAGGAGGGGGCGAGCATCCTCCACTTCAAGGGTCAGAGCGTCATAGCGGGTTCGCACAAGCCCCCTTAGTCACCCGAAGTCGCAGGGCACGCCGGGGTTCTGGCTGGTTGGGGGGGAACAGCCAGAGCGGAAGCATACCGCCACAGATGCCACTTACGGGCTCTCGGGAATGAGGGTCGTCAGATCACGTTCGGGGAAGAGGATGGGGAGGAGGACGCTGTTGCCCAGCGACTGAACCAGACCTGCCAGATTCGTGATACGGGGATCAGACGGCCACACGCCCGTCCAGTCCCCATCCTGCCAGCAAGACAGATTGACGAATCTATAGAGGTCTCCACGAGCCTCGATCTCCACCACCCAGAGGTGGGCCTCCCCTCCCCGCGGATCCTGGGGCAATGGTGGAAGGGTGGGCGCAGTCTCATGGAAGAACAGCCTTTGGGTGTCCATTGAAAGAAGACCTTGCCAAGGGCCAAAGGGGCTCGGATCCAAACCCTCTTCCTCCCGTGTGATCTCCTGCCGAACCACAAACCCCAAGAAACATGTGGCTTCGGAAGGGTTCGAGGGTTCCAATTCCTGCCTCTTGAGGTGGGCAATCCACTTGGACTCGCCGCGCAATCCGTAGGGAGCCAAGTCAGCGAACTCGTCTTTCATGCCCCCCCAAACCCAAAGTAGCACCCCGACAGCAGGGATCACCAGCCAATGGAGACCAATCCTGTGACCGCGATGCCCCTTTGTCATGCCGGCGGCGTGCAGACCTCCATATTGACATTGGGTACAACACAATCTTCTTGATTGAGGCAATGATCGGATCTGCAGTATTCGGGCAATCGCAATGGCTACCCTTGGTCACCGCCAACAAGTCGGTTTCCGGGATGGGGCAGGATTCGACAGTCTTATCCCCCGGGAACGCTCTGCCACAGATGACGAGATCGGCACTTCCACACTCGCTCGCCGGCGCAGAGCGTCCCACGAGTTCAACCCCCGTCGTGGTCAAGACGATTTCGCAATACAGCCCCCCCGGCCAGTGGTTGCTGCTGAATCCGGGTTGTGTGAAAATCTCACCCGTACCACAGTTCAGATAGAGGGTGGACTGCATCTAATCCCCCATTTGAGGGGTGAAATGGGCAAGGCGCCACAGGTCGTGTCGGAGACGCTTGTCAGTAAAGACCGCCGCGCCGATTTCTGGGTTGTCGAGGCAAGTGGCCCAATCCTCCTCATTCCTGGGCCAATCTGCCAAGCGTCCTGTTCCCACGCACCATTCTGCGATGGGGATCACCTGCATCATGGAGAAGGAATCAGAAAAAACCTTGCTGCCCGGGGAAAGAACGGGAGAAGACCTGGTGGTCCTGTACTTGTAATGGCGCCCCTCCCACAACGGGGTCCAACCCCCTTTGTCCCAACAGGTGAGGTTGACAAACTGGTTCGTTCCTCGTGGATAGTCGGTCTGCTCGATCCAGATATGGACCTCACCGTCCTTTGGATTGCTGGGCCCATTCGCCAAAGTCGGCGCATCCTCGTGGTAGACAACCCGGGTCGGATCCAAGGCCAGCAAGTCTCTCCAACTCCCAAAAGGACCCACCCCGTAACCCGACCTTGCTTGAATGATCCCCACCTGAACGGCCCGTCCGAGGCGGCAAGGGGCCATGGCTGGCGTCGGGGGTTCCATTCTCATCATGCTTGAAATCCCCGCCATCTCGGACGCATAGTGGTTTCGGACATCGACCCACTGGCTTTCACGGCACCCCAAGAACCACAGAGGGATCAAGACAACGAGGACAGCCGGCAAATGGTCCCGAATCCACTGGTCCCGATTCCCCTTCGTCATGGCGCGGATGTGCAGACCTCCACATTGATATTGGTCACCCTACCTGTCTTCTTGATCTGAGCGATGATGGCCGCGGCTGTATCCGGGCAATCGCAGTGGCTCCCCATGGCGATCTCCTTGAAGGCTCCTGCTGGGGCAGGGCAGGAATCGACAATCGCAGTCCCCGGGTAGGCTCTTCCACATGTGACAACCTCCGGGTCGCCGCACTGGGTTTGATCCGCAGACACAACCACCAATTCGCCGTTGGTGGACACGATGTCTAATGCACAGTAAGGACCCCCGTGCCAATGGCTGCTCAAGAAGCCCGCCTCAGTGAAGATCTCCCCGGAGCCACAGTGTAGGTAAAGCGTATAAGGGACGGTACCCTCCCCTACCCACATCAACAAACAACACGCATGGGTCATTTCCCCGTCCTCTCTTCCTCCGCAGATTCCAATGCTCCGCGCACACGGTGCCAGCCGTTGGCCTGAGCCAGAGAAGCCAAGGGTTGGACAATCCTCCACGCATTCCGGGAAGAAATGGGGAACCCATCAAGCCCCCCCACCCCAGAGATCAACCCTGTGGCCAACATGTACAAGGCATGGAAGGCCGCCTCCTCGTCTTCTTCAGCCATGGCATGCCTGATTTCCTGGCAACCGCGATCGAGCGAACCAAGCACCCCCTGCACCTCCCGGACGCCCTGCAAGGCAACAACCGCACCCTCAAACAGCCCCCTGAAGGAAGGGGACTCAATCCAGCCCATCACCGTTTCCAGAGCACCAAGAGGGGAAGGCGGACCCTTTTGGTCACCAGGCCAAAGCGTGTACTGCACACAAACCAAAAGCCCGTAAAGCCGCGCATCGGTCTCTGGCGTTGCCTTCACCATCGCACGTATTGTACTCATGGATTTGGCGGCCATCTTGGCGGAGTCCTTGGGCCGGTTCGCGGCTAGGATGGACCCATGCCCGAGACCGCCGATCTCCTCCTGCGGGACCACCCCGACCGGTGGGCGTGGGAGAAGGTCCCCGAAAGGGAACGCCTCACCTATGAGGAGGGCGTCCGCCTGATGGAGACAGGGGACCTCTTGGCTCCTCGTGCCGGTCCTAATTGATACCCTCAATCCATCTCCTCCTGCCAAGGACTCTGCCAATCAGAGGGCTTGAGTCAGGAAAGTAGGCCTTCCACTCATCCGGTGTCAAACACTCGTTTGAGTCCAGCGTAGACGACCATATGGGAATCTGGCGGTCTTCGGTCAGGAAAAGGCCAGCCAAGTCATGAATCCAGGACAGATCTTCCTCAATCACCAGTTCAAGCAAGTCTCGGACTGCCGACGCCTCCCCAACCTGGTCTTCTATGAGGTAGGCGAATTGTGCCAAGACAACCCTGCCCTCATACCACTCCCGCCAGGTAATGGCGGCCGGCACTCTCCAAACGGTCACGTGAATCAATCCCTCTATTCCCAGATAGCCCCCCCTCACATCGTCCAGGCCTCGGGCCGTCTGCACCTGTCTCCATCCCTCCTGGCCAACCCATCGCGGTCTTTCTGCAAGAGAGGTGATCTTTCCCAGAATTTGCTCCAATTGCTCGTCATAGGTCGTGATGTCGAGGTTCAGGAGATCCTCCAGATAGCCTCTGCTTCCTGCCCGGAATGAGCAGAACCGGATTGGACTCCGCTCATACAAGGATAGGCCGCCGTTCCATACCGGGAAACTCCCAAACGGTGGCGGGAGGGTCAGTGTTTGGAGATTGTCGGAGGGATAACCAAGAGATGACGGGTGGTTGCCAAAGGAAAGACTTTCTGCGATCCAGAGTCCATCCCAATGGCTTACGCCTATCTGAACCACAAGCCCTGTCTTCGCAGACCAGTACCCTTCAGTCAATGCTGGGTTGGAACCAGAACCCAATCCCAGGGCATCCCCCCCATCAAACCCGAAGGCGGCGAGCGCAACCACTATCAAGGTTGAGGGGATCGGCCATCGTTTCGCAAGAATTCTCACGCCTATCTACTCTCGCCCAGGCAAGCTTCTCACCTGCAAGATCTCCTCCACTGAAACCCAGTGTGCGTTCACCCCGGATGGCTTGGAAGGATCAAGATCGTAGCAGGATCTGTACATCAAGGTCTCCTCGATCGGCGTTCCCCAAGGGCAGGGGGGATCACTCGGGTCCGGATGGCTCCAGTTCAGGAGAATGTGCCCCAACTCGTGGGCCGATCCGGTGTCCCAGCAGTACTGCGGAGAACACGTTGTAGGCTGGCTCCCTGGCCACCCATCAATAGAAAGAGTTCCAATGGCAATGTGGAGGTCATTGCTTTCAGTTGGGCCACAAGACAGTGACCACAAGTACACCACCGGGGCGTTTGGTAACCCCTTCTTGGGAAATCCCTTGTATACATTGATCTCCTGGAACCAGTGCCTGGGCAAGATGGAGGATCCGGACCCCTGGGGGTTGGGGCCGTGGAATCCAATCCAGAATGGGGGAGGGCCGTAATGTGCCCACCAGATTAATCCCGTCCCATTCGACCAGCAGGTTCCATCATTGCTTGTGAAATCTCTCCCAAACGAGGCAAGAAAGACATCCTGCTGACCGGAGGAAATCTCTTCAATCCAATAGTAGGCATCCTTCCAGATCGCCGCCGCCTTCCCTTGGCTTTTATCCCAGCCTTTCGTTGCGTGGTGGACAAAGCCAGAGGCATCCGTTTCGCTAGAGGTGTCCGATCGGAACCAACCCTTCCTCCACACGGTGAGGGCGGGTGACCACTTGGTGCGGACGGGC
>JACNFQ010000004.1 GCA_014384545.1 bacterium
GCCATCGCAGGGGACGGTACCCTCCATATCTCCTATTTCGACAGCACCAACTACGACCTCAAACACGCTTCGTTCCCCGTGTGGGAGTAGCAGCTGGAGACTTCTCATTCTCACCGGTTGACGGTGGCGTAGGCAACCCCCAGGTATGTGGCGAGCCGCTGCTGGGTCAGCCCAAGTCTGGCACGGAGATGACGGGTGCGGACGGGATGGTCATCCGGGATTGTTGCTCCCATGGGAGGCGTCAAGCCCAACGCTATAAGGGCAACCTCTGAATCTATCTATGGGGGTGGGTTTTGACCCTGTTAGTAGAACGGAGTGTATCCTCTTGTCTAGAAGAAAAGAAGGACTTTCTGTTATGTGAGGGGGAGGAGGGTGCCGGTGGTGGCGAAGTGGGTCCAGAGGGCTTTGTATAGGGGGGCGTGGGAGAGGGTGGGGCGGTCGCCGATGAGGAAGAGGAAGCCGAGGCCACGGGCAAGGGCGACATTGAGGCGGCGCTCATCTAAGAGGAATCCCACCTTTCCCTGGGGGTTGCTTCGCACAAAGCCTAAGAGAATCACTTCTTTCTCGCGCCCTTGGAATCCATCCACCGTATGGACCTCCACCCCCGTTGGATCCAAGAGAGAGCGTAGGCGCTTGCGCTGACCACGATAGGGGACGATGACGCCGATGCTTTCGGGGGGGAGGTTCCGTTCAAGGAGACGGTGAACGAGGTCGGACAGGAGTTGAGCCTCTTTGGGGTTAGACCAAGATGTCTCGCCCCGCCCTCGGGACTCTTGGGTGGTGCCTGCGGTATCCCAAGCGACAAGGGCACCAGCATTGATCCCCTTATCCATGGAATGAGCCCACCCCCGTTTGAGTTTGGGGAGGGGTTGGTCACCAACACCCGTTGCTGCTTCAAGCTTGCCCCCATACCACCACTTGCTGGGGAACTGGGCAATCTCCTCGCGCATTCGGTATTGGCGGGTAAGTAGGGCTGTGTGGGTGGGATGTTCTGCACGGAGATGTTCAAAGAGCGTCTCGGATAGCCCTAGGGATTCGGCGTCTCGGGATAGAACGACAGGGGGCAGTTGGCGGTCGTCCCCCACAAGAATGCCCTTGCCCGCTTTCAAGAGGGGGATGAGAGAGAGGGGGACAGGCGCTTGGGCTGCTTCGTCAAGGATCGCTGTATCAAAAGTGATTCCCGAGAGGATTTCACCGCCCGCAGAAGAACAAGTGACCACGACGAAGGGTGATCTGTCCAGAATGGTGTTTCGGAGTTGGTCTTCTTGTGTTCGGAGAGCATCTAAGAGAGAGACCGCCCTCCGATTAGCAATGACCCAAGTCGCCATCTCTTTGAGTTTGCGATGGGGGACGCCCCGTTTCCTTCCCCTATTAGATTCGGCAACGATTTCCTCATCTGACATCCCCCGCCTATATCTAGGGGAGGGGCGGGTGCCTGCGGTGCGTTCATCCCAAGCTGCACTCAGCTCTTCCCTGAGTTTGGAGAGAGACGCACCACCACGCTCCTCCACAAGGGTATCTAGGGCATAGGGGAGGAGATCCTTGCCCATCCGTGCTGGATGTCCCGGGCGAACGATACCCTTAGCACCTCGTTTTGCTAAGGCGCGCACGAGGTTGTCGGCGGCGACATTTGTGGGGGCGGCAAGGAGGACGCGGTCGCCCCTATTGGCTAACCCAATGGCAATAGCAGCAGCTGTGACGGTCTTGCCCGTGCCCGGTGGACCGTGGACAAGGGCGAGGCTTCGCGTGCGTAAACCTAAGCGCCATGCATCCTGCTGAGCAGGGTCAAGATCCTCGGGTGGGGCGTGGATTGAATCACGACCCACCTTTAGTGAAGATCCCAGGATGCGCCCCCGCCACCGTCTCCCTAATGGTGAAAGGAGCGTCTCTAAGGCCGTCTCCATCCGAACAAAAGTGGTCTCTTTGGCAGTAAGGTCTAGCCTTAGGGCTGAACGCCCTAATTTGAGAGGTTTTTCAGTGGCTAGAGTTATCCTGCCTCCCAGTTCCCAAACGGTTCCCATCCCCAGTTCCGTGGTGGGATCGGTAACGGTAGAGACGCGCACAAGGTCGCCCCGGGTGATCGCACTCCGACGAATAGGGGCAGTCCCCTTTTGGGGGTAGAAGTGGGTCAGGTGTCGTTGCCCTAGTGCTACTCCCCCTTTACGTGGCTTTAGGTCAAGAAGGGCTCGCCCGCGGGCTTGGCGTTCGGTGCCCGACATCTGTGCAATCTCCCTTTCATGGAACGCCATTTCATCTTCTCGTTCGGCGTGGATCGCATCACGGTAATCAATCAGTCGTTGGGGCGTGAGGCGCATCCTGTCATCCTATGGGGGCACGAGGCTTGTCCCAAGGAGATGGTGTGCCCCACGCCCCCGCATGAGGCAAAGCGTGGAGTGGTCGCCCTAACGGGGCAGGGGATGGGCAGGCGTGGACATGAGGGACGTAGGCCAAGACCGGGCGCTGGCGTCTGGTCTTGCGCCGGAGCACCCGACATGGTGGCTCGGAGAGCCACAAGCCTCGCCCTAAAGTGGTGGTCGCCCTAACGGAGTCCTTGTAGGTAATCGGGGGGCTTGCCATAGAATCACTCTTGATGACCCACGCTTATGGCGAACTCGCTGTCTTTGGGGGTAGGGGGCATCCTGCTCTCCTAAACGCGATCTGTGATTCCTTGGGTGTAAAACCCGGGGGGATAGACCTGTTGACGTTTGCCAACGACAATCTATTCGTTCGTGTTTTAGAGAATGTTCGAGGAAAGGACGTCTTCTTTGTTCAAACGTGTTCACCACCCGTAAACGAACACCTGATGGAGATTCTGATTGCATTGGACGCGTTTAAGCGCGCTAGTGCAGGGCGGTTAACGGTAGTGCTTCCTTACTACCCTTATGCACGCACAGATAAGAAAGACCAACCAAGGGTTCCCAT
The DNA here is from genome assembly GCA_014384545.1 of bacterium. Classification (GTDB taxonomy): domain Bacteria; phylum UBP7; class UBA6624; order UBA6624; family UBA6624; genus NIOZ-UU106. The sequence goes on from JACNFQ010000004.1 coordinate 2,923, forward strand.
CACGGCGAAATTAGTGGCAGACCTGTTGGTAACTGCAGGTGCGGATAGGGTGTTAACGATGGACTTACATGCAGAGCAGATTCAGGGGTTTATCGATGTGCCCAGCGACCAGTTGTTGGCAGAGCCTGTGTTGGCAGAGCATTTCTTGGGATTGGGTATGGGAGGGGAGGGGACAGTCGTCGTTTCTCCAGATACAGGAAGTGCACAACGGGTGCGCCGGTTTGCCAAGCGATTGGGTGCCAGTTTTGCTGTGATTGACAAGCGTCGGATGGGGAACACGAGCAAGAGCAAGGTGCTCCATGTGGTGGGTGAAGTGGAGGGCAAGATAGCGATTCTTGTGGATGATGAGATTGATACGGGGGGCACGATGGCGA
>JACNFQ010000099.1 GCA_014384545.1 bacterium
AGTGCCTAAACTGGCCATCGTTGCGGATATCTTTCGCCCTACCAAACCCGACTTTCCCATGCCAGAAACGACACAACGACCTTTCCGTTTTTCCAGCAACGCCAACGCTTTGGGAAAAGACTCTCCCAACCGTTGAACAGCTTGGAGAATCGCTTCAGCTTCGTCCCGCAAAACTTGGAGTCGGTCCGAACTCATAGGAGGTGCGTTGAATCCTCTCGAACAGATACGATGGCATTCCTTTCTCCCAACAGAACGATGCGCGCTTTGTGGGTATCTACGCCCTTCTCTTCTACAGATTCGTAGGCAACGATAATCACTTGGTCACCCTCATCTGCCAAATGGGCAGCTGCACCATTGAGGGTAATCTCTCCCTCTTCTTGTCCCAAAAGTGCGTAGGTCTCCAATCGAGCCCCATTCGTGATATTGAGGATGCCGATTCTCTCAAGGGGACGAATACCTGAAACTTCTAACAGCTCGGGACCTAACCCACACGATCCTTCATATTCAAGGTCGCACCCTGTCACTGTGCCACGGTGGATTTTTGCCCGCAGAAATGTTCTCATTCCAAGGGGGTATTATCTATCATCCTGACCCCCCCCACACGGAGAGCTCCCAGCAAGACCGCTTTCCCCTCAAAAAGGGTTGGCTTCTTGCTCAAGTCATCAGTCCACATTTCCCAGTAATCGAGTTGCTTGGAAATCCCCCCCATCACTTCTAGTCCTGCTCCTTCTAGGGTAAGACGGTCTCTTTCCCCCTTTTCCCACAAAGCTCTAACGACTTGGAATGCCTGTGGAAAGAGGTGAGCTCTCTCTCTCTCTCCCCCAGTCAGGTAGAGATTGCGGGTCGAGGCTGCCAGCCCATCCGCGTCCCTTACGGTTGGCACAGAGAGTATCTGGGGGCGCCCTCTCTCTTTGGCAAATCGCTTCACGACTTGGAGCTGTTGCCAATCCTTTTCACCAAAGAGAGCGATATCTGGCTGGAATAGATCAAAGAGCCTAGAGACCACGGTAAGCACTCCATCAAAGAACCCGGGGCGATGTTCTCCTTCCAGAATACCGCCCAGCACGCCCGCGCATTCTGTAACCTTGGGTCCATGAGGATAGATCTCTTCTGAGGAAGGAAACCAGACGCCTGTTGCTCCCCAAAGCCTTGCCAACATCTCGTCCTTCTCGTTGTCCCTAGGGTATGTATCAAAATCCTCGTGAGGCGCAAACTGAGTCGGATTGACGAAAATAGAGACTGTTACTTTGCCCCATTTGGATCCTTCTTGAATCAACGCTCTATGCCCATGATGGAGCGCCCCCATTGTGGGGACCAAGACCCTACCCATCAAAGACCCTCAATCTCCTCAGGGGAGAGTTCCCAAGATTGATCAGGTTCGGGGTAGTTCCCCTCCTGAACCTCTTTCTTATATCTTGACAGTGCCCCATCAACATGTTGGCTCACATCTCCAAAAGGGTGGGGTAAAAACTTGAACGAAGAGCCTTCCCATCCCACGACATCATGGAAGACGAGAATCTGACCACGACACCGACTGCCACTCCCAATACCAAGTGTTGGTATCGATAGCCTCTTGGTTATCAACGCCGCCAAGGGTGCTGGCAGACATTCCAAGACGATGGCAAAGGCACCAGCTTGCTCCAAAGCGAGAGCATCTTTCAGAATCTGAGAAGCCGCCTTCCGACCTGTTCCCTGCACCTTGTACCCCCCTAAAGTATGGACACTTTGAGGTGTCAGCCCTAGATGCCCCATCACCTCAATTCCATGGTTGGTCAGACGACGAATAGCCCCCAACGAGGCATCCCCACCCTCTATCTTGACAGCTTCAGCACCCGCTGCCACAAGAGCAACAGCTGCTTCCTTCGTCTCTCTGTCTCCTACCTGAACAGGGCCAAAAGGCATATCAGCGACAAGAAGAGAGTGGGAAATGAACGGACGGACAGCCTTAAGGTGGATGAGAATCTCCTCCATCCCCAAAGAGGTCGTATGTTTTCTTCCGTGAATGACCTGGGCCGCAGAATCCCCCACCAGAACGATCTCGAACCCCGCACGCTCCACAGCAAGTGCAGAAGGGCGGTCGTACGCTGTAATAGCGACCAAGGGGGAGGCTTCGGGAGGCCATGCCCGTATGTCGGGAACACGGATCACCATGGGTGGTCATTCTAGTCCTCAGTTGTAGGATAGTAAGAATGGTACTTACTGGAGTAGGTCTGGGAAAACGGTTTGGAAAGAACTGGCCCGTTCGTGGGGTTGATCTATCCGTAAAACCGGGGACTATTTCCGGTTTCTTGGGTCCAAACGGCGCTGGAAAGACGACGACTTTACGGATGTTGGTCGGGGTTCTACCCCCAACGGAAGGGAGCGTTACTCTAGATGGTGTCCCTCTCAATGCAGGGGATCACAACAGCCGCCGAGCTATCGGCTATCTCCCCGAGAAATCCCCCCTCTACTTGGGAATGACACCAAGAGAACAACTCACTCTTGCTGCCCATCTCAAGGGGTTGGATTCGAAGGGTGCATCTGATGAAATCGAACGAGTCGTTGGAGTTGCAAGCTTAGAAACGATGATGGACCGCCTCATTGACCACCTCTCTCGTGGATTTAGGCAGAGGGTCGCTTTGGCTCTTGCCTTGCTGGGCAATCCAACCCATCTCCTCTTGGACGAACCGACTACGGGATTGGACCCAGGACAAGTCGTTGCCTTCTCTAGCCTCCTCAAAGATCTCTCCAAAGAGGGCACAGCTATACTCCTTAGTAGCCACCGTCTAGAAGTGGTAGAGCGCCTCGTTGACGAAGTTACCATACTTGTGGAAGGGACTCTTTGTACACACCTCAAACTAGACAAAGAGACCCAACGCCCTCTTTCCCGTATGGAAAAAGTCTATATGGATGCCGTCTCAAAATGAAAGATATCTGGGTTCTTTTCAGGAAAGAGGTCGCAGGACTTTCCAGAGGGCTCACTTTTTGGCTCGCAGCAGGGGGAATGCTCCTCCTGTCGGGTTGGCTCTTGATTCTCAATCTATGGGCTTTTTCACAACAAGCGATTATCTTTGGGGGACCGGGTATGGACTTCAACGAGGGAATGGTGACCCCTATGTTGGGCGAAGCGTCCTTTTTTGCCCTCCTCATTGCTCCCTTCCTGACGATTGGTCTCTTTGCTCAAGAAAAGAGATAAGGGACATTGGAGTTCCTCCTTTCCCATCCCGTCAACCCAAGGGCGACCGTTTGGCGGTATTACATCTCTGCTACCCTTGCTCTCTTCTTGATCCAATCGCTCCCCCTTATGGGA
>JACNFQ010000028.1 GCA_014384545.1 bacterium
TTCCTCAAGGGTAGAAAAACGAATCACCATCCCGGGAGGTAAAGTCGTTGTAAGGGCAGCTCGAGCTCCTTGTCCTTCCCAATCACAATGGACCATTAGCGTGCGGGTATTCTGTTTAAGGTGACCTTTTTCCCAGAAAACGGTGGAACGCTCTCCCGCTTTGATCTGACAAGTAAGGGGTGGGGGATTCCATTCGAAAGTTAGGGGTACAGGGTTGCCCAAGAGGAGCGTGGGTTCTCGATTTTTGAGCTTAAAGTGAAGTGAGACATCGGCCGCTAGACCTGGCTCTGTTTCCTCTGTAGGAGAAAGGAGAATCGCGGCTTGGGGGAGATCGATGATTGCCGATCCATCCCACCCCATCGGTGCCACCGACAATGGGGGAATCTCCCCCTCTCCCGTTTCCCAGTGGGGAGAGAAGGGAAACGCTAGGGTGTTCTCTTCAAAGAGCCCCCCTTCAATCTCTTTTCCCAAACAGAGAGTCCTCAAAGCAGGAAAACGCCCCTCTTTTGCTAAGAAAGTACGAAGTGCCTCGTTTTCAAGGGATTCATAAAGGGTCGTTAGGTCCCACTTGCCGCCCATTCGTCCTTGAATGGGGAAGATCTCAATAAAGAGGAGTTCATCTCTTCCACCAATCTCCAACCACAGGGGGGTTAAGTCGCCAAGATCGGCACTGTTAATGAAGGAAGTCGTCCCTTCTGCTCCATCTGTAAGGAGAAGGGTCATGCGCGGAATCGTAGGGGGGACAGACCAAATCGCCTCTAACGTCGTCAAGAACCCGGTAGAACCTCCCTTGTTGAGGGGGGACGTGAGTAAGGGGTCAATTTGAGCGAGCCCCGTGGCTGTAGAGAAAGGTGAGGAATCCCCTGCACGCCAAAACCGATAAGTGCTGTTGTGAGGGGTAACTTCCAGATGACGAGCAAGTGAAACGGAGGGGTCATCTTGTGCCCCAGCCATCGAACCGGACAAGTCCAAAACGACATTGATTTCAACCCCCCTTTGGCATGCAAGAAGTATCAATAGCACCCATGGAGAGACCTGTTGACGCAAAGCGTTGCTAGAGAATCTCGATTTCGTCATCCCTCTCCTCAGGTAAGAGGTGGCCCTCAAAGAGTGGAAACCAACGCATTCTCTCACGGGCCCAAACGACCAAACAAGGATGAACAGGCTTGAGTGTGGGATGAGGAGATTCACCGGGCATCGGCTCCAAAAAGTCGTCATGATTCTGAAATGTAATTATGGACGCAACTTGTAGAACGATATCGACCGCAGATTGGGCGTCTGGGCGCCAATGATCACCGATACATATCCAACCCAAATTCTTCCCTGGATTTCCCGGACGACAGTCCACATTGGGGTGCCATACCACAGCGCCACCATCTACAACGGGAAGCAAAGAACGGTTGGCTAAGGGATAATCTCGCATAAAGGTAAACCTGACTGAAAGAGGCTTGGTGCTCTCTTTCCAAAGAGAGCCTTTGTCCTTGTGGTCAGAGGGTAGTTTGTAAGAAGGATCCACAAAGGCTGAATGGGGATATCCACCACAAGCCTGTGTAGCTAGGAGATGGGGTAATCGGTAATGAACCGTAAAAGAATCAGGCGCCATCTGCGGATTTGAGGGGGGATGGGTGAGATTGTATCCAGGTGGAAGAGCGACCACAATCTCTGGATGATCACTGAATCTATCTATGACGCCTTGGTCGCCCCAAAGCTCGTTCCGAATCCTACGCGTTCTCACTTTACTTGTAGCATGGGCCCCATAGACCCATCCCTTTTGGTTTGAGGGGTAAGACTAGGTGCCGCTTAAGGATAGAAGGGATGGGGAGAAAGATAGCATCCCGCCCATCCTTAGCCAAAAAGGAGGCAGCTTCTAACCAACCTCTTGGGCCATTCCATAACGCAAAGATATCCGTCGCTTGTCCCATCGCATCCATAAAAGCCTTCCGCTGCGATTCGAACAGCCGGAGAGCGAAATACCTTCTGTCGTTCTTATGAAGATACGAGAGTCTATTGCGAAAACGCATCTGATAAGTCTTAGCCATGGAGAGAAAAGTTTCAGAGGGTAGCGTGCTAAGGGGTAAAAGATGGCAAGAGGGAGGTAGATGTTGAGGTAGGAATAGAAGTTCAGACATGACGCCTTGAATCTCTCTGCGGAGACGCTCCTCTTCGGCCTGCGCTAGATCTAAAACTCTTCCGTGAACCCCATCTAAAGTGCCCGTCACGTCCTCAAGTGCAAGTGAGAATTCATCCCACTTCAATCTAGTCTCAGATTCAAAAAGAGAGAATGAAGAGATCTCTTCTTCTGTTTTAGCCTGCAAGTGAACGAGCGTTTCAAGCCCGGCATTCGTCTCTGAAACGACTCCCTCTAACTGAGAGTATCTCAAGGATAGACCATCTAGTTCCTCTCTAAAAGAAGAATCAGGTGTGGTGATCAGAGTGTCTTGGAAAACGCCCCACTCACTTTCAAGTTCTTGGAGATCCGCAGCCAACGTCGCCACTTCAAGCGTCAGCAGATCATCCTCATTATTAGCTTCCACGGCTAGAGTCTCGGATGCGGATGTCGTTTCGATTCCGTCTTCACCAAGGGATGGGGGTCGGTTTTCCCACATCATGAAAGCTCCCATCGCTAGGAAAGCAAGAAGAAGAACGATCGATTGTTTGCTTAACGACTTGCGTAGTGCCGAAAGGCGGGTCGCCAACTTCTCGACTTCGGCGTTTAGGTCGCTCTCTTGCGGAAGCGAGGCAGGAATACTCTGAGCCTCATCACCTTCCCGTAAACAACCAAACCACCCCTCTTTGCCTGATTGGGGGTCGACCACCAAACCAACCATGCCCGGCACCCCAAATAAGCTCTTGTGACACGTTTGGTCCCATGAGCTATAGAAGATGCCGTGTCCCGGATGGCTGTGCCACCATCCCACGACACGCATGTCGGGATACTCAATGGCCGCTTGGGCGCCCAAACGACTCAGTTCCTCTTCGTCCAATTCAAAGCGAACAGAAGTGCCTCTCCCTTCTTTCCCATGGAGCAACGCCTTGGGTTGGCACAAGAGGCCCGACAAGGGGTCGTTGGGGTCGGCAACGATGCGCCCCACCAACAATCCACCTGTCTCTTTTCCGCGGGCCTTCTTTGCCAAGCGGAACGCTTCTTTAACGAGACCCTCTCCATGTTCAATCCTCACGGGAAATCGACTTTCAATGACATCAATGTCGTCCATTATGGTCCTCCAAATCTCTTTTCAAATGCGGTCCGGTCTTCTTTGAATGAAAGAATAAGGACTTCGTCACAATCGGGAGCCATACCCAAATACTCATGCATCGGTGGTAAAGACCACGCCTTGGGAGACAAATCTAAGGCGGGCAGCCCCTTGTGAATGTGCCCCCCTTCAGCTACAGCAAGTCCCCAAGAGGGGTCAAACCCTTCTTGGTCGCAACAGACACCAGCCAGATCACCTAAGAACCAATCGGGAGAAAGGATGGGATGAACAGTTTGACATGCGGGGCACGTCGCTTCTATCTTCGTTTCGACACCAATATCCAAAATGGCGTACTTACTTCCCAAGCTATCTTGAACCAAGTCGACCATTTCACCAAGGGAGGTGGAACCCCAATCACTATCCAAGACTAAAGTGCGGCTTGGTGGTTGAGCCTCTTTAGATGCGGGTGGAAATCTCTCAAGCACATAGTCATTTGAAAAGCCCTGCCCAACGAGAGCATGCCCACGCAGGGGACGAGGACGTCCCTCACCATTCTGGTGTAGACGCTTAAGCGCTTCTTGTACTAAGAAAGCGCCGCAAAGCGAGGCAGATAGGGGTGTCGTAGCGATATGACCACCTTGATGGGCACGTATCTGAATATCTCGACATGAAACGCCCCCCGCCACAACGCCTTCGGGCAAGAGGTCGGCGTACCGGTGAGATTGAGGCAAGGAGTGGTCAAAGGGTTGAATCTGGAAACCTAAAGCAGAAATAGCACCATCCAAATGGTCGACTCCCGCCAACCATGCTAACTTATCCAAGTGGAGTCGGGCTGGCACATTATCTACGCAACCAATGACAGCATTGCAGATGCGAACGAGACCTACCCCCACAACTTCTTGGAGGGACTTTGGAAGAGGAATGACTTGAACATCGGGATTCAGGGCCCGCAACGCTTGGGCAGCAGCAACCGCTTTGTTTTCACCTTCATCTGATTCGCGAAAGAGAACACTTCGAGCCAGATTGGTTCTCTCCACATCGTCGTTATCCACAATGTAAATAGTCCCTGCTCCCAACAAAGCTAAGTTTTTCAGCACTTCATTCCCAATAGCACCGGCACCTACCACCAAGAATTTCGAGGCACGAACACGTGCAGAATCCCACCAGGGCATGAGTTCTAGACGCTCATACCTACCTTCAACCTCTTCATCCCACTCTATCGGTTCAGGAACTGTCACCCTGCAATCATGCGCTCCTTAATCTCTAAGCGATCCCCATTCTGAATCCCTCCTTCCTGGAGCGTGGTTCGGTCGCCCATCTGTCCAGATGTCCTTTTGCAATATAGATACCTAGCGATTGGCTGGCCATCTTCATGGGTGGTGGGCAAGCTCCATAACGACTCGCACTTCTTAATGAGTTTATGAGCCTCTGTATGGGGGGGCAACTTAAATTCGTTGCTTCGGGTCCCTACACTATTCGTTACGACGACTTTAATCTTTTCCATTCCCTAGATTCTATCGTCAACATGAATGGGCATTCAAGAGGCAGAAACGACACAATTCCTTCCCGAGTTCTTGGCTTGATACAACGCTTCATCTGCTTCTTTTACCAAGTGCACAGCGTCTCGATTAGCATCTGTAGATTGCCAAGTAGCAACCCCAATACTAGCTGTTATAGACAAGGGTGAGGTATGCAGAGAGAACGGTTTGGACTCCAATGAGCTACGAATACGCTCTGCTACATGGACGGCTTCGCTCGATCCCGTATCTGGTAAAACCAAGAGGAACTCTTCGCCACCAAAGCGACATGCAATATCGATTTCTCGAATAGCATTTCGAATTCTCTCTGCTGTTTCCTTAAGAACACAATCTCCTACGTCGTGTCCATAGCTGTCGTTCACAGTCTTAAAGTGATCAAGATCAACCATCACCACTGACAAGGGGTTTCCAATGCGTCGTGCCCGCGCCCATTCTCGGTGCAGTGCAGGGTCAAAAAAGCGCCGCAACCAAAGCCCTGTTAACGAATCAGTAAGGCTAAGGCGCACGGTGGATTCATACTTTAGGGCGTTCGACAAGGCGGTTCCCAATTGACTGGACAGACCTTCCAACAACGCCATGAGGTCGGTAGAAAAGAGACCAATATCTGGATCATCCACATTCAAGACTCCAATCGGTTCACCGTGGGAAATCAACGGGAGAATGCCAAAAGCACCTGTTCGAAAGTTCTCCTTCTTCTCTCGACCCAATTCCGATTCCATATCATTTACAAAGCGGGGCTCTTTGCACTGTATCGCAGACCAAAGAAGCGAAGAAGGTTCGCGGGGAACAGCTAGTGAAGAGGACAAAGACCAGTCATCTCGATTATGAGCCCACAGCCGCAATTGGCTCTTATCTTCGTTCAGCAAGAAGATGGATAAGCCCTTTAGGCTGGCCAAAGACGGAAGGTCTGTGACAACGACATCAAGAATCGCCTCCATTGAAAGACTTGATGAGATGCGCTTGGAAAACTCCGCCAACCGAGCCATCTTGTCTCGAGCCCGCCGCATCGCATCGTAAAGACGCGCATTCCTAATCGCCTTTGCAATTTCCTCTGAGAGGACCCTTAGGACTCTTACATCAAAGGGGTGAAAATCATCTTTTCGCTGAGACTCTACCGTAATCACACCTAACGTCTCTTCATCTCCCTTGATCGGCAAAGCCAAGGCGCTTTCTGTTCCAGGAATCGCTTCTAAGAACCGCTTCTCTTTCGATACATCCCCCACTAAGATGGGTTCACCTTCAGATGCGGCAACGATCGTCAAGCTATCACCTTTAGGCAATACAAACCCCAGTGGAAGGTGGCGCGGTGTTTCACCTGCACGTGCGCGCAATGTCAATTCACCATCCAATCTGTAAAGGAAGATAAGGACATGGTGATACCCCAATTCTTCATGAATCGCCTTAGCGACATGAGCTAATACCTCGCTCGTATTGAGACTTTCTAGTGTGCGTCTAGAGACTTTCAGAATCGTCTCCATTTCTCGGGCTCGTTTCCGGCTAATCGCTAGGGCATCGGCATACCGCAAGGCGACGCCCAGTTGAGAGGCAAAGACCTCAAGTACATCCACATCTTTAGGAGAAAACGCCTCCCTACGAGCACTCTCAATATCGAGCACCCCCATGAGTTCCTCTTCAACAAAGACAGGAAGAGCGAGTTCAGAGAGGGCTCCTTCTATCCCGGGTTCAAAGAAAGGGTCAGTCGTTACATCATTCGCCAAATAGGTTTGACCCGAGGAAACGACTTGCCCCAAGACACCATCCAAAGCGGGGTGGTGAAACGCTTCTGGAAAGGGGGATTCGCCCGGCCCCGCATAGGCGACAAGGCGAAGAAAAGCTCCTTCTAAGAGGAAGAGTGAGACATGGCGGAACGAAAACCCAGTTTGAGCTTCGGTTACAGCAACCTTAAGGAGTTTGTCAAAATCATCGACCTGACCCAGTCCTTTCGCCAATCCAGCCAAAAGGCGTAGGTAAGGGGACTCTATATTGGGGGGAGATTCGCTTTCCTTCACCCCCTCATCCTACCCAGTGCCCCTCTTACTTAGTGAAGTGGAATCTGAATCAGGTCCCCAGGGCGAATCTTGGAAGGGTCAATATCACGATTTAGATCCACAAGGTCTTGGAGGTCAATATCTAGCTCGGAAGCGATTTTCCAGAAAGTATCACCTTGCCGCACTTGGAACCAACCCTCTTCTAAGGGTTGGGGTTGGGGAGGAGCTGTCCAAGGCGGAATCAAGAGACGCTGTCCAATCTCTATGTGGTTACTTGAAATCTGATTGACCTCTTTGATCGCCCTAATCTCCACATCGAATTGAACGGCGATGGATGAGAGAGAATCTCCACGACGCACCACATAGACTTGGAGCTCTTCTTCCTCTCTTTTTTCTAGGGGGATTTCTGAGTCGCTAGGAGGTCCAAAAGCTAATCCTTCAGGAGTCAGTCTATCTTCCTCTAGGTCTGTATTCTCTAAAGCATCCATAGGGTATGTCGCTGAAGGGGGGGGAATAGGACCGGGTCGTGGACCCTTCTCCACCACTTCTTGGCTTTGATTTCCCCACTGAGAGAGTCCCCAGACCAGTGTCAATGCCAGAAGCGAAGGCCAAACCAACTTTGGTAGAGTGGTGGTTTGTTTGGAGAAACGTCTCAAGGTGAAGATTGCCACCTAGATAAACAGAGAACAGAGCGCATAACGATACCTTCCTAGTGCTCGGTTCGCGCATCCGAGAATGTGGTGGAAGGGGAGGCACCTGGGTGGAAAACCAACCCCTTCCACAAAGAGTATAGCTGAACTTGAGGTCGATTAGGGGTCTTGGTGAAGGCTTTGATGAGGATTTGCCCCCTATCGTGAAGGTTGGGAGGGCATCCCGGGTAAATTGAGGTTGGGAATCGTAAAGAGTCCATTCTCGTGAATCGTCTCTCCATCTAGGAGGATGCGACCTCCCTGTCGCATGTCCAGAACCATATCCCAATGGAGGGCACTTAGGTTTCTTGAACCTGTTTGAGGATAGCCCCTACCCAAAGCCAAATGAATCGTCCCTCCGATTTTCTCGTCAAAGAGAATGTTCTTGGTGTGCCGTTGGATCGCATAATTCGTTCCAATGGCGACCTCCCCTACTGTCCGAGCGCCCTCATCCAAATCAAGGAGGGCAAGGAGATGTTCTTCGCCCTTGGCGGCTTGGGCATCCACCACAACTCCAGAAGAGAACTTGAGTCGAATGTCCTCAACCAAGACTCCTTGGTACAGTGTAGGAAATCGATAACGAATCTCCCCTTCTACAGACTCTTCAATAGGAGCAGAAAAGACCTCTCCATCAGGGAAGTTCAGCGTACCTGAACAGGGTATCCATGTCCGTCCTAATACCGACATCTTGAGGTCTGTATCAGGAGCAAGAAAGTGGATTTCCTTACCCTTGTTCAAGACTTGAGCCAACTGTTCCTGAGCCCGTCCAAACTGACGCCAAAAGAGGACAGGATCTTCTTCGTCCAAATGTCCTGCCTTGGTGATGAACTCCTCAAACTCGGGCAAGGACATCCCTGCTTCTTTGGCTTGAGCTTCGGTAGGAAACAACGTACCAACCCAAGTAAACTCACCCTTATTGGTGCGATCAAAGGTAATCTCCATAAGAGGTTCGCTCGCTTTACGCAGGAGGGCGACCTTGTCGGAGGGCAATCCCGCTAGGAGTCGGGGGTTTCCCGAGGATCCAATGGAGATACGGGCATCAATCTCCTTCGCTTCTTCCCTATCAGTAGGCCATTGATACCCAATCTGCTCATCCGAGCCTTCTCCAATGAGGAGGGGCGTCAGGGCTTCCATCCCAAGTTTCATGTGGGGGAATCCACCCGCCTTGAGGACTTCTCGGTAGACTTCCTTGAGGAGTGGCTCGCCAAGGGGATTTCCTCGAATCTCTACTTTCCATCCCGGTTGAACTCCTACTGAGTAATGGACCAACAAACGAGCCCACCGACGAATGATACTCATTCTCTTCCCCCGGATGTAATATGTCTCTCTCGGCTCTCTTCACGCATGGCATCTATGCGGCGTCCTACTCTCTTTAGCGACTTGATGAGTTGCCCCATCCCCATCGTCACAATGCCTGTACTTGCGAGGATTGTGCCCACCAAGTGGCTCGTTCTTTCCCCTTCAGGTGACGTAAAAGCAATGATGATACCCCCCAGTATCAATGCCCCCCCCACCCCAGCCATTACGGCACCAGAAATCCCCATCTCCTCCCCCCGAATGGATGCGACCATCTTATGAAAACCCTCTCTCAAGGCGGGTTCGCTGGGATAGGAGAACTCACTGAGGAGAAAGCGCTTTGGCTTCTGTTTTACCCAAGCTATCAACTCCATTTCGGAGGAGGCAAGGTCCTTCTTGTCTTGGGGAGACAGATGGGCAAAGGTAAGGATAGATAGTCGGAAATGAGCGGGACTCCCCGTTCGGTCCAATTGGATCGTCCCTAAGGCGATGCGTTGACCGGGGAGAAGGGTCTCAAGAATCGTTCTGGTGATCGCCAAGAATCTATTCTACGGGGATGATTAGGATAGAGGTATGGAAATGGAGACTTCTGAAGTGATTCTAAGGAGGCACTTGGCGGATGGGCGCTTTGCGGTTGCCCAATGTCGTGAAGGTGGGTGGTTGGTACAGATCTTTGATCCCCTCATCACAGAACCTGCAGACCGGGCAAAGATTCAAGAAGAGGGGATTGCTCATCTGGATTATGTCCTGAAACATCCTGAAGTCTTTCTCTTGGAGGAGATTCCCTGCAAGAGTCCCGCAGGGGCAAGGAATACATTGGCAAAACTCTCCTCAGATTCAATCCAAGACTCTGAGCCTATGAGTGATGTGGTGTTCCTATGGGTCGGTGCTCTTTTTGTCGTGGGGGGGCTGGTAACGACCGTTCTCCTCATTCTGGACGAGAGTGCCGAAAGCAAGGCTCTTGGATTGGTGCCGTTCGTCATTGGCATTGCTTTCATCGGTATCTCCCAGATGCTCTCATTGCTCAAAGCGTTGCTTGATAAACTGGGTCGCAAGTAGTGGCGCTTCTTGACCGACTCCGAAGGGGTTCGGGGTTCATTCCTGAAGTCGTTGACGAGGGTATACTGTTGATTCAGCCTGATGGGGCTAGGCTCGTTCTTAGCGAAGAGGTTACCTACAAGGAGAAGAGACATGGTCCCAACCATAGAGGCGGGGTCTTGTCACCGTTGGGGTTACACCTACTAGATCAGTGGGTTCTCTTCCCTCCAGGGAAGGTGGGGCTAACTGGTTGGGCAACTGTACCCCAGGGGCTACCGCTTCTCGTTTCTACTAGAGACTTGTATATCTTGAACAATGATCTAGAGATTGCAGAGAGAACTCTCCCCCCAAATAGAGACAGAATGGAGGGTATTCTCCTATTTGCAGCCTCAATCATATCTGGTGCAAGAGAGGCTGGATTGGAGGAGCTAACTGGGTTGTGGAAGGGCGGGCAACCTTCCTTCAAGCTAAAACTCTAGATTATTTGATTCCCTTCGCCTTCCCTTGGGAAGGGCAAAGAGTGGACAGGGGGCAAGAACCACAGTCTGGTTTCTTTGCATCGCAGGGTCCTCTTCCCAATTGGATCGCTCTTCCTCCATAAGGAATCCACGCATCCTTGGGGAGTAACGCCATAAGATCCTTTTCCACGATTATTGGGTTCTTTGATTGGGACAAAAGGAGGCGCCTGCTGACCCTGCCTATATGGGTATCCACCACCACACCACTCACGATTCCTTCTTCGCCTAGGACGACGTTCGCGGTCTTCCGCCCTACCCCCGGTAGAAGAATGAGGTCTTCCATCCTTCGGGGCACTTCCCCACCAAAGTCAGATACGAGCCTTCTGGCTAGACCTCGTATCGCCACACTTTTCTGCCGAAAATACCCTGTGCTCCTTATCAGGTCTTCCACATCCTTTTGTCTCGCTCCTGCCAGAGCAATGGCGTCGGGATAGAGTCCAAATAGCGTAGGGGTGACTCTGTTGACTTGTCTATCTGTTGTCTGGGCTGATAGAACGACCGAGACCAAGAGTTGGAATCGGTTCTCATGGATCAAAGCTGTCTCATATTGGGGATATGCGGTTGCCAAGAGAGAGAGAATCGTTGGAATGGGCGGGGAATGAGCCACCAATTCATTCTACAATGGGGGTATGTCATCAACGACTGTTCTTGCTCCTACCCGCATCGATTTGGCAGGGGGCACTTTAGATATATGGCCCTTGACTTTATTGGTCAAGAATCCTTCTACTTTGAATGTCGCCATTTCTCTGGAAGCGGAGGTCCAAGTCACACCTGCGAAGAGCTGGGAGGTCGTTGCCGAAGATATAGATGTTTCGGTAGCTTTTCAAGGATTGGATGACCCCGTACTAGACAGACTTCCCCTTATAAGGGAGGTACTTCATTCGACCCCCCTCAAGGAACCCCTCCACATCCGGACCCACTCGGCTGTTCCTCTTGGATCAGGGTTAGGAGGTTCGTCCACCTTGGTGGTCGCCTTGCTCAAAGCGCTTGATCCCGCCCGAAAGGGATGGGGGTTGGTGAAAGAAGCAAGGAATATTGAGGGGGGGATGCTCCGTTTGCCTCCTGGATTTCAGGATGCGGGAGCGGCGGTTTTTGGGGGTATCTCCCATTTCTGTTGGAGTATGAAGGGCTGGGAGAGAGTGAGTAGGGAACTTTCTTCTTGGCTTTCTGAAAGGATGACCTTGGTTTTTTCTGGTGCGACTCGCTTTTCAGGTACGACAAACTGGGATGTCTTCAAAGCTGGGTTTGACGGAGACAAGGGCGTTTTGGGCTCTTTGGAGCGGATTGCAATTTCCTCGTATGAAGCGTTTGAAGCTCTGATCAACGAAGATGTGGAGAGGTTGGCTGAATCCCTTGCCCAAGAGATGAATGCGCGTATCCACTTGAACTCTGATATCTTGAGTCCTGTTATGGAAGAGCAGATTGAAGCGAGTTTGGGGGCTGGGGCACTCGTAGGGAAAGTATGTGGTGCGGGTGGTGGAGGCTGCTTCCTCTTACTCCATCCCCCTGCAAGAAGAGAGGCCATTGCACAGACCGTTGAAGAAAAGGGAGGCACAGTTCTTGCTGCAACACCTCAAAGCAAGGGCGTTCGTACCATTTGAACAGCGGGATCATCTTTGACTTGGACGATACCCTTTGTGATACAAGGGGACAGTTGGTGATGGTTGCTCATAGAGAGGCGTCCGAGGCGATGAGAAAGGCGGGGTTGCACTTCTCGGTAGATGAGATTCTAGACAAGCGACTTTTCCACTGGAAAGAGAATCCCCGAGGTGATATTGACCTCTTGACGAGTGAATCTTTGGGGGGTGGAAGGGGTGAGGCAGAAGCAGGAAGGAAAGCCTACTTGGAGAGACCTGTGGGAGCGTTAGACCCCTTACCCGGAGCGATTCCGTTGTTACACGCTCTATCGTCTTGGAAAAGAGCGTTGGTAACGAGAGGTTCGCCCATAACACAAGGAGAAAAAATCAAGCTATTGGGGTTTGGTTCGTTCTTCGACTCGATCCATATTGTCCCTTCCCATCTCTCTAAGAAGGGCACCTACCAAGAGGTGGTTGAGGAGTGGGGATTGCCTCTTTCTCGAGTCGTGGTGGTCGGGGACCGTCCCGATAAAGATATTGAACCAGCAAGACGATTGGGTTTAAGGACGATTCGGTTTCTCAACGGAGAGTTTAGAGAGGTCGCTCCCTCAAGAAAATCTGAGCGAGCGGACGCCGAAGTAGAGAGACTTGAGGAGATTCTCCCCTTGCTGAAAGAGTGGCTTCTTACTGATTGACAACGGCTTCGGGGTCGATAGAGGACAGAGTCCCCCATATGGAGGGGTGTAGCCAACCCCCCACCAAGGTCTTATAGGTTTCGTACGGGATATAGAGGGTTCGGGAGCGTTGCCCAGATTTGCTGGTAAGAATCGCTTGGACTCGGTTCGCTTCCTCAAGGTTGAGCTCCTCATAGGGAAAGTGGAATTCGTAACCACCCTTTCCTGAAACCAAGTAGATATCTCCTTCGTAGTTTAGGAGCAACTCTGCCTGGCGTGCTCCATCCAATGAAGTGACAGAGACCTCATTGAGGTACCGAAGCCATTCTTCTCCTTCTCCGCGACGGTATCCATAGTGGAAGTCAAGTCGGATATCTCCTGATAAGGGAATCCAAGCAGGACCTTCAGGGACAAAAGTGGTCAAGCTGTCAGTCCCCAAATCACCACAGACCAAGGTGGTGGGAGGGGAGCCTTCTGATTGAACAACGACCGTAGGTCCTTGCCTTTCGATCGTGGCAACCTGATTGTCCTCGCTATCTAAGAACTCCCCGGTTCTCTCTTCCGAAGAGACGGGCCATGTGATCGACCCGATTCTCGCCAAGCCTCCTCCATCAAGAGGTCGTCCCTGAACCAAGAATATCTGGTGAGGCGCGTCTACTTCGTCTTCGTGCACCCTATAAAGCACCAGGGGTTGTTCGTCTCCTAAAGCAGCCACAATCTCCTTTCCTCTTTCGTTAGAGAGCGTATTCAGGCAGGGCTCCCATGAAAGAAAGTAACGGTGATAATCGACTTCTGGCTCGTTTGTAGCTCCTAGGATATCATCGGTGGGGGAGCCCAAAATAGCGTCCGTTGGTGAGAGGTTTTCCGGCATTCCACAATCTGCTCTACACGACGCTTCAATCATTTCGTAGGGCACTGATTCCATTCCATGATCTTCTAGACACCGTTCAAGACAGGACTCGGAGTCGTCCGGTTCCGGTAGGGGAGCGCACGGGTTTGCTGGGGAACAGGGGTTGGAAGGGGCACAAGGATTGGCTGGACTGCAAGGGTTTGCTGGGGCGCAGGGGTTGGAAGGGGCACAAGGATTGGCTGGACTGCAAGGGTTTGCTGGGGCGCAGGGGTTGGAAGGGGCACAAGGATTGGCTGGACTGCAAGGGTTTGCTGGGGCGCAGGGGTTGGTTGGGCTACACGGATTCTCCAGATCTTCGGACTCATGCTCTGGGGTGGGGGTGGAGGATGTTGAATCAGATTGGGACTCCTTCGGGGTACACGAAGCAAACAGAATAAGAATAATAGGGATAAGGCGAAAGAAGTTCATTAGGGGGATTCTATGGGTGGGGATAACTCTAGAATCTCCCTAAGTGCAAAACTCATGAGAAAGGTCCCTTTTGTCGCTATTGCCGGAAACATCGGGTGTGGAAAAACGACACTCGCTAGGCTCCTCTCAAACAGGCTAGGTTGGTCCCATTACGAAGAACCCGTAGAGGACAATCCCTTCTTACCACGGTTCTACGAAGAGGTCAGGAATGGGATTCGTCCTAGCGATGCTGCAGCGAAGGTCCAAAAGTACTTTCTCCTTTACAGAGCGATGACTCACATGCGCATTTCAGCTCTAGGTAAACCTGTTATTCAAGATCGAACGATCTATGAAGATAGAGAGGTTTTCGCCCGAAATCTCTACGAAGTAGGCTTCCTTTCTGAAGAGGTTTATGAGGAGTATTCAGCCGTTTATGACTTCTCTATTAGAGACCTTCCTCTACCTACACTGATGGTATTCCTAGAAGCTCCTCTCCCCGTACTAAGAAAGAGAATATTGGCTCGGGGTCGCCCCTACGAGATCTCTATGGCTGACCCTGCAGAGCCCTACCTAGGACAACTCAAACGACTCTATGACCGTTGGATGGGAAACTGGAGCGATTCCGAACTCGTCCGAATTGATAGCGCGGAACGAAACTTTTTGGACCACGCCGACACACAAGCTCATATCGTCCAATTGATTGAAGATCGTCTTGGGAGCAGGCCACAAAGCCTATTTGACGCATGAGAGGAAGAGACCTTAGCAGGGCATGGAATACTCTCCTCCAACCTGAGCGCTTTGACGACCCTGGCATCAATGGGTTGCAGGTAGAAGGAGATAGAGATATTCGGCGTCTGTTGTTTGGCGTTTCGGCATGCGAAGAACTCTTCACCTTTGCTTCCACGAACGATTTTGACGGCATCGTCGTTCATCACGGATTGTTCTGGAAAGATGGTCCCTTTCTCCCTGTGGGGATGATGGGAAAGCGGTTGCGCATCCTCCTTGAGGGCTCTCTTTCGTTATGGGCTTATCATCTACCTCTAGATGCCCACAGAGAAGTGGGTAACAACTATCCTGCCCTCAGGGATTGGGGAGCAGAAGAGGTTGCTCCTTTTGGAGACTGGAAAGGGGCGAGTATCGGTGCATGTGGAGCGTTTTTGACAGAGAGAGAGCCCCTACCCTTTGGACAGATGCTCTCTGACTATTTCAACCACCCCACCATCCACCTAGAAGGGGAAGGGATGGTCAAACGGGTCGGTATCGTGTCGGGAGGTGGCGCCTCCTTCATTCAGGAAGCCTACCAAATGGGGCTTGATGCCTTGATAACGGGTGAAGCCGAAGAGCGTTCCATCTATGAAGCACGCGAACTGGGCATCCATATCTACGCAATGGGGCATCATGCTACAGAACGGATGGGCGTACGCCTCCTAGGCGATTGGACCACCAAGAACCACGCCATAGAATGCACTTTCTGGGATGCTCCAAACCCCGTCTAATCCCTAACAAAGAAGGGTCTAATACCCAAAACGCCCCCCAGTTGGGCGGTCTCCTACATCGACAAGGTCATTGATGGACTCCACTCCCTCCACGCCCCGGATTAGTTTCAGGATAGCGTCCCGTTCTGTTTCTGAAGAGAGCGTTCCCTGAACCCCAATAACCCCCTGTGCCGCCGTTATCTTAAGTGAGGGTAGGAGTTGCTTGCCCAAACGATCTGCTTGAATCGCTGCAACGACTTTGGCCTGAAGAGCGTTGTCTTCTTGGTGCTGTTTATAAGCGGAGCAACTCGTGAATAGGGTCAGTCCAAGTACTAGAGAGAGTATCCGTTTCATAGATGAAGTCTACACCCAAAGGTAGGATACCTCTATGGATCAAGAAGGCGCTCCTGAGATATCGCTTTTCACCCCTAATGAGGCTCAGAAGTTGATTCCCTCATTGAAGAAATGGATGGCGAAGTTGATGGACTTGAACAGGAAACTGGAGAAGATCGGTTTTGATGTTTTTAGAGGGCGATATGAGGAGGGAAGAGACCCCAATGGAGAGGGTCCCTACCCGGATGCCTTTGCCTCGTTTGTGGTTACTGTCCAACGTTTTTCTGAAAGCGGCGTCCATCTACGCTCGATTGATGAAGGTGTTGTGGGATTCCATTCAAAGCGGGATTCTGGCGAAGTGGTGTTGTTGGTTTGGCATTACCCCGAAGATCAAATTGAATGGTGGCATCCTATTGAAACAGGGTACGGTGACAGACGCCCTCTTCTGGATTTCTAGAAAGCGTATTACCCCTCTGATAGGATAGAAGGATGTCTCAATACCCTCTTATTGGATTTCGTGGTGCGCGTACTGTCGTAGAGGTCGGTTCTGCCACTTTTGGAGGCGGGGGTTTTCCTGTTATTGCTGGTCCTTGTGCTGTGGAAAGTATCGCTCAGATCACTGAAACAGCTGAAGCTGTGGCTGGATTGGGTGCCGACCTTTTGCGTGGGGGTGCTTTCAAACCTCGAACGAGTCCTTATACTTTCCAAGGACTGGGAGAGGAAGGCTTATCCATGTTGGTTGAAGCAGGTCGACGTGTCGGTTTGGGGGTCGTTTCCGAAGTCCTATCGCCTGAGGATATTCCTCTCGTTGCGTCTTCAGTGGATATGATTCAGATTGGGAGTCGAAATATGACTAACTTTTCCTTACTCAAGGCGGTTGGGAAGACGAATCTCCCCATTCTCCTCAAGCGAGGATATATGTCAACGGTGGAGGAAACCCTCTTAGCTGCTGAACATATTGCTGCCAAGGGGAATGATCGTATTATTCTTTGTGAAAGGGGCATTCGGGCATTTGACACCTCTCTTCGGTTTACTTATGACCTTGCTGGTGCTCTGTTGCTTCGCGAGCAGAGTCGGTTACCCGTCATTGGTGACCCCTCACATGCTACAGGTTGCACCCACTTGGTTGAACCCTTGGCAATCGCTTCCCAAGCCGCCGGTTTG